>JAZUHA010000411.1:0-2163 GCA_045641485.1 Acutalibacteraceae bacterium | reverse complement strand
CTTCTTCATTTTCATCGTAATAATGAACGATATTGTTAAGAAGTTCCATTACATTGGATTTTCTGTCTTCGTAAGTTTCTTTATCTAATTCAAGATATGACATATATCCTGTTAAAGTAATAACATCGTTAAAAAATTCTTCGACCGTTTTTACTTCAAGCGATTTTTCAAGAGTTTTAATAAGTGAAGTAAATTCTTTGAGTTTTGAAGATGAACGGGAAATAAGAGGATAATCTTCGGCATTATCTATAACCTCAAACAAAGTCATACCGAGACCGTCTGCAACAGAAACTGCATTATTTACCGTTGTTTCTCCTATCCCCCTTTTCGGCTCGTTAATAATTCTTTTGAGCCTTACGGTATCTGACGGATTTGCGATAACACAAAGGTAAGCAAGAACATCTTTAATTTCTTTTCGTTCATAAAACCTGTGACCGCCTATAACTTTATACGGAATGGCGTTATATACCATAGAACGCTCTATGCTGTTTGACTGATTGTTTGTTCTGTAAAGTACGGCAAAATCGGAAAATTTTCTGCCCTTTGCCACCATATCAAGAATCTCATCGACAACATAACCGCCCTCACTGCGGTCGTCACTCAATATTTTAAAAGTGATTTTTTCGCCTTTGCCGTTCTGAGTCCAAAGAGTTTTGCCCTTTCTGCCCTGATTGTTTTTAATTACGGCGTTTGCGGCATCAAGTATTACGGATGTTGAACGGTAATTCTGTTCAAGACGGATTACGGTTGCATTTTCGTAATTATTTTCAAATGAGAGAATGTTTTCAATAGTTGCACCCCGGAATTTATAAATACTCTGATCGTCATCACCGACAACACAAATATTTTTATATCCGCCCGCAAGAAGCGATGTTAAAATATACTGCGCATGGTTTGTATCCTGGTACTCGTCTACCATGACATATTTAAAACGGCGCTGATAATATGACAAAACATCACTGTTTTCTCTTAAAAGTTTTACTGTATTAACTATAATATCATCAAAATCCATTGCATCGGCGTTTATGAGCATTTCCTGATACTTTTCATACGCTTGTGCAATAAGTTTTTTGTTATAATCATAGCCGATTTCCGCCCTGTAATCTTCGGGAGTTTTAAGGCAGTCTTTTGCCTTGCTTATTTCCGAAAGAATAAATTTAACGGGACAGCGTTTTTCGTCTATTTCAAGAAGTCTCATAACTTCTTTCATAACACGCTTTGAATCGTCTGTATCATATATTGTAAAGTGCTTTGAATAACCTAATCTGTCGCTGTCACGGCGAAGAATACGCACACAGCAGGAATGAAAAGTGCTTGCCCAAACCTCGTTACCCTGTTCACCGAGCATATTTGTAAGCCTGTCTTTAAGTTCATTTGCTGCCTTATTTGTAAAAGTGATTGCAAGTATCTGCCACGGTTCCGGAGCATCCGCCCTTAAAAGCGGTTCAAGTTCAAAAGACGGAGTACCGCCGTTATTTACTATTTCGTAAAGTTCTTCTGTTTCTTTTTCTGTAGGCTGTCTGTATGTAAAAGATGAGTTATAAGCATTGCCGTATTTTATAAGATATGCAATTCTGTTTACAAGAACCGTGGTTTTACCGCTTCCGGCTCCTGCAAGAATTAAAACGGCACCGTCTACACCGAAAACGGCTTTTCTTTGCATATCGTTCATTCTTGAAAATTCTTTTTCTATAATTTTTTTTCGTAAAGATAAAAAGTCCATATTACACCCGAAAATATTAAAACTGTCTGAATTATTCGTTTACCGAATTAACGTAAGAATCCGCCGCAAAAGTATTTACCGGTTTTGAAACACTGTCAGATATAAGAGCCTGTGCGGATTTACTCATATTACCCGTAAGAACATTTATGCGAAGTTCGGCTTCTTCGGCGGCTTTTGTAAAGTTCCTTGCAATCTCACTTATATCGGAAGAAAGACTGTCTATCTTTAAAGCCGTATCACCTATTGCATCGTAAATTTCTTTAGTAACGCTGTCGGCTTTAATTCTTGCTTCCTTAACAAGTTCATCAGAATGAACACGGGCATCAAGCATTGCGGCGCCAACCTGAATTTCCATAGAACGGAGTTTTTCGTTTTCGGCTTTTAATCCGGATATTTCATTTTTTAATTCATCTTCCGATGCTTTGTTTTCCTCACAAAAT
>JAZUHA010000410.1:0-3567 GCA_045641485.1 Acutalibacteraceae bacterium | reverse complement strand
GTGGTCTTCGGAAGAACTGCCCGTGTATCTGCTGTATGCAAATAAAATCGAGCCGTCTTTGAGAAGAGCGAAATCGCCCTCACTGTTGCGCGGATTGTTTTCGCACGGCGGTATTTCCGCCACCGTTGTTGATTTGATAATTTTCGGTTTATTCATAATATAACTCCGTATTTATATTTCTTCACCTGTACACCCGTCATCATAAACTCCGGTTATTTTAACAGAAACTATTTGTCCTTTTCTGTTTTTTTCATCGTAAATTCTAACGGGAATGTAATTTGCCGTGTACCCTTCGGAATAATCCGTATGCTCGGTTTCAAAAAGAACTTCGGTAATTTTGCCCGTTTGAGCATTTAAAAAATCTTTTCTTGTTTTATTTGTTTCTTCCGAAAGAATTTTTGCCCTTTTGTTTTTGATATCGTTAGAAAGTTGCGGAAGTTTTGCGGCAGGGGTGTTGTTTCTTTTTGAATAGGGGAATATATGCGCTTTTTCAAATTTTGCCTGTTTAACAAATTCAACTGTTTTAATAAAGTCTTCTTTTGTTTCAGTCGGAAATCCCGCAATAATATCGGTTGTAATCGTTGTATCGGAAAATGTTTCCCGCAGTTTATTTACAAGATTGAGATATTCTTTTGAAGTATAGTGCCTGTTCATTCGTTTAAGGACACTGTCGCAACCGCTTTGTACGGAAATATGAAACTGATGGCAAAGTTTGGTAATGCTTTTAAACCTTTCAATCATTTCATCTGTAATGTGGTCGGGCTCAAGAGAGCCTAACCGCACTCTTTTTATATTCGGGTATTTTTCCGCAAGTAAGAGTGCATCGGGCAAAGAATATTCGGTGTTTTTACCGTAGTCGGAAAGATTTATACCTACAAAAACAACCTCTCTGTAGCCGTTGTCGTTTAAAGATTTCAGTTCTTTGTCAATACATTCAAGCGATTTTGAGCGTGAACGTCCTCTTGCCGTGGGTATAAGGCAATAACTGCAAAATCTGTCACACCCGTCTTGTATTTTTAAAAATGCTCTTGTATGCCCTTCAAAAGAAGTTATGCCCGTTCCTTTATAGGGTTCGCCCGATTTGTGCGGCTCACAGATGTTAAATCTTTTTCTTTCTTTTAATGCTTTTTTGCATATTTCGGCAATTCGGGTGTTATTTTTGTTGCCCATTATAACATCTGCTTCGGGCAGTGCTTTGTCCGTTTCTTCCGGCTCGGCTTGTGACATACAGCCCGTAAGTATAAGTAATGCGCTTTCGTTTGATTTACGCAGTTTTCGTACCGTCTGCCGAACTTTTCTTACGCCTTCCGAAGTAACGGTGCAGGAATTGACTATTATAATATCGGCGTTTTCGGGATTTTCCGTTATTTCATATCCGTTTTTTATTAAAATTTCGGACATTTCCTGTGTTTCGTATTGATTGACTTTACAGCCGAATGTGAAAAAATATACTGTCATAACAGTACCTCTTTAATATAACAAAAGGTTTTGCGGTTATCAATTTCTTGATTTCCGCAAAACACACTTTTGTTATTGCTTTATTTTTGCTTAAGAAAAATTACTTTTTAAGAATACCGTCCGAGAAGCCGTTGCCGCCGAATACCTTATATACTGCATCGTCAACGAAAGCGGCGATTTTTTCAAGTGCAAGGTCTACGGTGGGATCTGCTTCTTCACCTCTTACGCCAACTCTTCTGAGAGCGTTAAGAAGTCTTTCGGAAGTAGCCTCTGCCGCTGTTGTATCGCAAACCGTATCATCAAGGAGGAGAAGAGCTTCATCGTATGCTGCCTGAAGTTCGGCAATGTCATCTTTTGAAAGGGTGCTGATATCAACCTTGGGTTCATAATTGATACCCTCACTGTCGGAAGCCTGTCTTGTGTATACGGAACGAACTTCGGGCTGAAGAATGGCTTCTGCCTCATCAAAGTACCAACGGAAGATGTTCTTTGTATTTCTTGTTCCGTTGAACTGCGGATATTTATCAGCTTTATCTGCAACGGTTTTGATTTCGCCTGTAACAAGCTGACCTACGAGTTTGATAACAACATCGTTTCTGCCTACTTCGTGATGCTGACCGTTAAAGAACCAAACATTGTCGGGGAAGAGGCATGTGGAAGCATCTATACTGCCTTCGTCGGAGATATAGCCTTCTTTAGCGGGAATATAATCATAAGGAAGTACTTGGGCTGCAGGAGCGTAAGTAGCGCCGAGAGAAGTTGAATCAATATCAATGATACCGTCACTGTTTGTTGTAAGTGAAGATTTCATAATACCGAAGAAGTTGTAGTCATACTTAGTATAGTCAAGGTTGTAACCGCAGATGCTGTCAACATATACACCGCCTGCGTTTAATTTAAGCAAGTTGTCTTTAAGGTTAACCGCAGCTGTATGGAATTTGCTGATTTTTGCATAAAGTTCCGCATACTCGGGATCTGTTGCGATGTAGTCATATTTTGCAATGATGCTGTCGTATCTGTCTGTGGGAACCATTGCCCAGAACTGCGGGCAGTTAAGCATAAGTGTATCCATTATGCCGTCTACAGCTGCCGTAAGAATTGTATATACAACATCTTTCGGGAAGATTCTTAAGGCAACATTTATAAGATGACCGTAAGTTGTGTAGCCTTCGCTCTCTTTAAAGATCATCGGAACATACTCATGATAAAGGAATTCGTCATCAAGTCTGAAGTTGTCAAAGCCTCTTGAATAGAAGTCACCCATAATGTCCGTACCCTGAAGGCAGGCAACAACATTTATTACTCTGTTGATCTGCTCATAAGAAGCAGGATCGTCTTTGTATTCTTCAAGATAAGCAGTAAGAATTGTACCGCCGAGAGAAATTGTTGCAATGTTAACTTTGTCAACACCGCGTGCTTTTTTAACGCCGTCGATATAATCGTGAAGTTCTCTTGCAGACTGCATCGGGTCGCCTATAAGCGGGAAAGTGAAGAGGTAAAGGTTTTCTTCGCCTACCTGTTCTCTTATGGACTGCATCGGAATCATTCTGTAGAAGTCGTTTCTGTCTTCTTCGGTCATTTCGGCAACAGATACCGGAACACCGTCTTCGTTAATGAAAGAAATCGTCTGAAGATTGTTTACGGCATTACCGTTTTTGTCGGATGTCTGTATTGAGAAAAGCTGTTGTACGGTTGAATAAACAGCCTTGTCAAGACCGACATTCTTCTGCTTGATAAGAGAAGCAAGAAGAGGGGTAAGGAGCGTCTTTGTAAGAACCGGAACAAGTGTGCTCTGGTCGATTATAAGAAGTCCGCCCGTAAGTTCATCGCCGTCGGCATTAAGTGCGGGAGTTCCGTCTTCGTTGGCAAGATAGGAAACAGACTGGCTGATGCCGGGAAGAATGATTGTCGGATAAATCTTTTCGGGTGCCGGACTTTCTTTCTTTTCAACCTTTGCGGTCTGAGGCTCCGAGAAAAGTTCTGGTGAATTTTTCATTACTTCTACTGCTTCGTCAACACTGTTAACATCAATAACGGCAGAACCGTCTTTGCTTGAAAGTGTTGCGGCAGGAGCGGAAGAAATGAATTTTGATGCGGTTACGGCAATAC
>JAZUHA010000409.1:0-3811 GCA_045641485.1 Acutalibacteraceae bacterium | reverse complement strand
GGCAAAATGAACGAAAAAGATGTTTTTGCATTTGAAATAACAAATAAAAACGGTATGAAAGTTGTCGTTTTTGAAAAAGGTGCAACACTTGACAAGATTATTGTAAAATCAAAAAACGGTGATTTTGTTGATGTTATTTCGGGTTTTGACGACCTTGACAGTCATATTAAATACGGAAACAACCAGGGTGTTATCGCAGGACAGTTTGCAAACAGAATTGCAGGCGGGAAACTCACTATAGACGATACGGAATACAATCTCTTTTGCAACGAAAAAAACATCACCTGCCTTCACGGCGGCGATGAATATTCGTCTGCTTTATGGAACGGTGAAATAACAGGTGACAAGTCTGTGACCTTTACATATTTCAGCGAAGACAAAGAGAAAGGATTTCCCGGAAATGTGACTGCAAAAGTTATATACTCACTTTCCGATAAAGATGAATTGGCGATAAATTTCAACGCCGTTTCCGATAAAAAAACAGCCATAAACCTTACTAATCACTCATATTTTAACCTTAACGGTACGGGTTCCGGTACAGCATTAAATCACGAACTTATGATAAATGCAGACAGATTTACACCGATTGACGAAAACAGCATACCTACAGGGGAACTAAAAGCTGTAAAGGGAACGCCCTTTTCATTTGAAACCCCGAAAACAATCGGAAAAGACATTGAATGTGATGACATTCAGCTTAAAAACGGAAGCGGTTTTGACCACAATTTCTGCTTAAAAGATTTTGACGGAACGTTAAAAACCGCCGCTGTGGCAAAAGGCGATAAATCCGGCATTATTATGGAAGTTAAAACCGATTTACCGGGAATACAACTTTACACCGGCAACTTCCTTGACGGAAGCGACATAGGAAAAGGCGGTTTTCCGCTTACAAAACGCTGTTCATTCTGTCTTGAAACACAGGTTTTCCCCGATTGCGTTCATCACCCGGAATGGAATATGAAATGTATTTTTGACAAGAATGAAATTTACGGCACAACTACCGTCTTTGCATTTTCACTGTAATTTCGATAACCGTTTGTTTTTTTGGAGGAATATTGTGAATAACGGCAAACATAAATTCTATTTGAAGTTATCTTCGGTAATTTTATCTTTAATTACCGTAACTTCTCTATTTTCTGTTAATACTTTTGGTGCAGGTAAATTTCCTCCCAAAACTGATTTAAGCAATCCCGGAGTAAAAACTCAATATGTATATTCCGAAAACAACCCGTCATGGTTAAGACAGTTGACGGTAAAGGAAGATATGCTTTCCGCAGAGGGAATTGCAACAGAGTCCGTACTTTACCCGAAAGCATCTTATCCTTACAGAACAGATGCCGCTTCTTTTAAAGAAGAAGTAAACGAATATGTTAAGACTTTTACTCTTGACGAAGAATCACGAAAAGCCGCTTATATTTATCTTTTAAATCAAATCGGTGCTTTAAGTCTTATAACAGAACCTCCTACAGACGGCATATCTAAAGCCGAATGGCTTCGCAGACACGGAATTACCGTTACAAAAGAAGAAGAAAACGACCCTGATTCCGCAATTATGATAAACGCCCTTTATTCTCTTATGAGAAATGATTTATACTATGTTTTAAAGGGTAAACATTTAACAATACCGGAGGGAACTACACTGCAGGGCGGAGTTTTGCTTTACCTTATGGCGCTTTCCGAAAGGAGTTCCGCACTGACGGCGTTTATTGAAAAATATCTCGGACAGACGGAAATACTTACACTTGAAGATTACATTTACTACACTTCCCTTTTGACGATTTTTACAAACGGCTATGTTTCCATAGTTGAAATCCCGAACATTTCACGAGCCGAAGTTTATAAAAGACTTGCCGTTATGACGATTCGTCAGCGAGGTATCTCGGTTGATGCGAGTGCAAGCGAAGAAGAAATTCAGATTAAATATCTTGCCGCCATGCTCGGAGATACTTACGATATTACCGTTGACCCCGATACACTTAAAAAGGATGTAAAAAAAGGGAATGTCGCTTATTACATCTTAAGAAGAATGGCTTACGAAGATGCTGATCTTACAATTTCACAAAGCAAATATTCTTACGAGCAGGCTTTTAAATTAGTTGCAAGTAAAACCAACCGTTTTGACCTTGAAAATGAGTTTTACAGTGATATCACAGATTATAATGTATATCTGAAAAACTACCGTGATTCAATTTATGTAAATCCGAATCCGCTTTCTTCAAGCGGTGTTACACTGCTTATTAACGGCAGTAAAGCCGAAAAAGCAAGATATGCAAAAATTCCGCTTTCCGAAAAATCTTTGCAGACAATAGGAATTGGCGTTACTTATTCCTCCGGAAAAACAAAGAAAACAACTTATTACAGGCTCACAATACATCAGGGTTCCGCTCCTGCCGAGGGAAGCAATCTTACGGGTATTATCGCTTCAATGGGTGATGTTACGGTAATTGAGCCCGTTAAACAAGCGGCAGAGAAAATCATTAGTGCCGCAGGAGAACCGGTAAGTCTTATCAACAAAGAACTGCCGGAGATGTATGCTCTCGCCAAAAACGCCCTTACTCTCAACGAAAAAGGTCAGCTTGTTGACGAAAACGGAAATGTGGTAAGTGACAAAAGTTATCAGCCGCTCCCCGAAGGGTACAGATACACAATTGATTCAGCAGGTAAAATCGTTGTGGTAAAGGCAGAAGATGAAGAAAGTACAACTGCGGTAACTGTGCAAAAACAAACAACGGAAGAAGCAAACAATTTAAAAATGATAATTATTATTTGCTCCGCAATTCTGTTTTTACTGATTGTTACAGTTATAATTATAATAGTTACTTCAAAAAAGAAAAAATCGAACAAGAAAAATCCCGGCGCAAAAAAGGCAAAAGAAAAGAAAAAAGAACAGAAAAAGCAGAACAAAAAAGACAAGAAAAAATAACAATCATTTTATAAATTGTTCATACTTTTAATACGAATTTAGTTTAAAATATTAAAAGAAAAAAGAGGAGGTATATTATGACAACAGGAAAAGTTCTTATAGTTGACGATGATGTGAATATATGCGAACTGCTCCGACTGTATCTTGAAAAAGAAGGTTTTTCGGCAGAAATAGTTACAGACGGACTTAAAGCGCTTCCTGCTTTTAATTCGGTTTCCCCCGATATTGTTTTACTTGATATTATGCTTCCGGGGCTTGACGGTTGGCAGGTTTGCCGTGAAATAAGAAAAACTTCTCAGACCCCGATAATTATGCTTACGGCAAAAAGCGAAACTTTTGATAAAGTTCTCGGTCTTGAACTCGGTGCGGATGACTATATTACAAAACCGTTTGAACCGAAAGAAGTCGTGGCAAGAATTAAAGCCGTATTAAGAAGAAGCGGTAACGGAAACACGGGAAGCACCTCGGAAATTAAAGAAGTTTCTTTTGACAAACTTTCCGTTAACCTTACAAATTACGAAATGAAAGTCAGCGGAAATGTAGTTGACACCCCGCCGAAAGAACTTGAACTTATTTATCATCTGGCAAGTAACCCGAACAGAGTTTTTACCCGTGACCAGCTTCTTGATGAGGTTTGGGGATTTGAATATTACGGCGATTCAAGAACCGTTGATGTTCATGTAAAAAGACTTCGTGAAAAACTCGAAGGCGTTTCCGAAAAATGGGAACTTAAAACCGTTTGGGGCGTCGGCTATAAATTTGAAACAAAATAAATATGTCAAAATTCAACAATAAAAGAGGAACTGTTTTTGTAAAGTATTTTGCTATTTTTTCTTCCATTCCTCTTGCCGGTTTTCTTATAATCGGCATAGCACTTACGGTTTTTGT
>JAZUHA010000408.1:0-5591 GCA_045641485.1 Acutalibacteraceae bacterium | reverse complement strand
TGGAGTTTCGGGGCTTCGCCGATTTATATATTACTTGATGAATATCCGTAAGTTTATACTCTCATTTTTACTTTTTTAGAACGGATAATTCATTCCCTCATATTTATATTTTTAATTTGGAAGTGTCTGTTTTTGGAGAATGAGAAAACCGTTAGGTTTAAAAGTAGAAAATTTGCTGTAAGAATTGTAAATCTTTACAAATATTTATGTGAAGAAAAGAAAGAATTTGTTTTATCAAAGCAAATTCTGCGTAGCGAAACAAGCATTGGAGCAAATGTAGCAGAAAGTGAATGTGCAATAAGTAAAAAAGATTTTTTATCAAAAATATATGTAGCATTAAAGGAATGTGTCGAGACAAATTATTGGTTGGATTTATTGTATGAAACGCAATATATTCAGGAAGCGGAATATATTTCTGTTAAAAATGATTGCAATGAAATAAGAAAAATGCTATCTGCAACCACAAAAACATTACAATACGAATTAAATGGGGTATAGTATTAATAAGTTAAATATCAGAGAACAAACTAACAATTATTCATAAAGTAATATATAAATCGGAACGGTATGCCGTTCCCCGAAACTCCACACTCCACTCTCCACACTCCACACTATAATAAAATCAAGAACGGAAATTAAAATGGATAAAAAATTCAAAAACTACAACTTAATATTCCGCATTGTTTTCGGCGTTCTTTCGCTCGCCGTTATGGGTGTTATTTTCTTTTTTTCAAGCCAGCAGGGAAGCGATTCCGATAATACGAGTATTTCATTTATTTCACTTGTTCTTGGTGAAAGTGCGGATATTGCCATTATTTTTAATGCGCTTGTGCGTGAACTTGCCCATATGGCAGAGTTCGCTTTTCTTGCTTTCTGTGTTTATATGTTTTTAAAGACTTTTAAACTCAGCGGTTTTTTACGTTGTGCTTTTACAGCCATATTTTCGGCGGTGTATGCTGCAAGTGATGAAATTCATCAGCTGTTTGTTCCCGGACGTTCCGGGCAGATTTATGATATTGTGGTAGATGTTTTAGGTGTTTTGCTTGCTGTTCTTTTTTTGCATTTATTCTTTTATTTAGGTGAAAGACGGGAAATTAAACGGCTTTTCAAAACTCTTTCGACTGCAGATGAAACCGTATTAAAAGCATTTTCTTCACATATAACAAGCAAAAAAACAGAGTTTTCTGTTTCTGACGAACTTTTTAAGGAGAGTTCGGTCAAAGCCTATGAGCATAAAATAATTCCTGCCGTTTACGATTCTTTTTATAAATACGGTGATGAATCAATTAAAGAAAAAGTACCGAAAATGAAACAAAATGTTGTTTCATCCGCTACATTACAGATAAAAAAAGCAGATGCATTTTTTAATGTGTACGGTAAATTGCTGCAAAACGGAATAAAAGCTGTTTGTGTAAAAGGACCTATGTGTGCTCTTTATTATCCGGTTCCAGAAATGCGTGTTGCCGGGGATTTTGATATACTTGTAAGCGATGAGAACTGTAACAAGTGCGCCGAAATTCTTAATTCAAACGGCTTTTCGGGAAATGTTACCCCTAAAAGCGACAATGCTTTTTTTGACAAAAACAGCGGTTGCAATATAGAACTTCACAGAACTCTTTTTCCGGAAGATAAATCGGTATATTCAAAATTCAATAAAGTACTTTCGATTACAGAAGAGGATATAATAAGATGTTCTTTCGGAGGAAAAGAGATATATACTTTAACTCCGGATAAGCATATTCTTTATCTTGTACTTCACGCTTTTAAACATTTTCTTGTTGCCGGTGTGGGTATACGGCAGGTATGCGATATTTCACTTTTTGCAAAAAATAATGATATTGATTGGAAATATGTTTTTTCCGAGTGCAAAAAAGTTAATATAGACGGTTTCCTTAACGGAATTTTACTTATCGGTGAAAAATACTTCGGCTTCTCGACTGATGAAGTAAAAGAACAGTTTGAAGAATTTAACAAAGAACTTGATACATTGCCTCTTTTATGTGATATTATGAGCGGCGGTGTTTACGGCGGTCAAAGCCCGGAACGTCATCATTCGGGTAATATAACTTTTTCGGCATATAACAAGAAGCTTGCCGAGGAAAGAGAAAGTTACAAGGTTCTTTTCCCCTCGAAGGCTGCTATGAAAGAAAAATATCCCGTTATGAAAGACAGTAATTTCGCACTTGTTTGTGCTTGGGTAAAGCGTATTTTAAGGTATTTTATCCTCGGCGGAAGCTCATCAAGTGCACTTGATATAGCTTCAAAAAGAAAATCTGTTTTAAAAAAATACGGTATTGTTGATTAAAAACAAAAACTTTTATTACAGGACTGGTGAGTAAAATGATGAATATTGTTATTAAGTTTGTAAGTCTTATTACTTCGCTTATGGTGTTTGTGGGTTCGCTTGGTATCGGTATTGGCTCAACCGACAAAAAAGATCTTACCCGTGTAAAAAATGTTATATTTATGATAGGTGACGGGATGGGTTTTAACAGCATTGCAAAAGCAGAAAAGGAAACGGGAAGAAAATCTTTTCTTTCCGACGGTACTTTTCCGCTTTGCGGAAAATCGGAAACCCGTTCCGCAAATAATAAAGTAACAGACTCAGCGGCGGGTGGAACCGCTCTTGCCACTGCCACAAGAGTAGATAACAGTAGCTTAGCGGTTTACCCTTACGATAAAAATGACTATGTAAGCCATCCCGAAAATCTTTGCGAGCTTGCGGTTTCACAAGGTAAACTCGCAGGTGTAATAACGACGGATTCTACATCCGGAGCGACTCCGTCTTCATTCTCTGTTCACACAAGTGACAGGGGAAACGAGGAGCCGATTACTTTACAGCAGGTTCACGGAGATTTAACCCTTGTTTGGGGCGGTAAAACAGCAACATACAGCGAAAACCTCGGAAAGGTTAACGGATTTAAAACAATTACAAATAAATCCGAAATGGATGCTTTAAAAGAGGGAACGAAAAGCTTCGGTCAGTTCGGTTCGGAAACCTGGCACGAAAATTCCGATAACGGTATGCCGACACTTACCGAAATGACAAATAAAGCCATTGATTTGCTTGACGATGACGAAGACGGATTTTTCCTTATGGTTGAGGGTGCTCATATAGATAAAAACAGCCATAAAAATAACGGCGACGGTATGATTGATGCACTTTTCTCATTTGACAGTGCTGTAAAGGCGGCTGTGGAATATGCAAAAACTCACGGTGATACTCTTGTTATTGTAACGGCTGATCATGAAACCGGCGGTATTAAGCTTAATGAAGACGGCGAGTATGTTTACACAAAGGGCGGTCATACCGGTGTTGATGTTCCGCTTCTCATTTACGGGTGTGACAGCTTTCTTGAAAACGGTGAAGCAATAGAGAACAGAGAAGCTTCACGCCGTGTTGCCGTTTGTATGGGCGAAAACAATTTCCCGATAAGAGTTTACAATAAAGTCGGTTAATATCGGCATAGTGTTATTGTACCTCAAGGTTAGGCATACTGCATACTGATTTTCTTTGTAATTTTAATGCGGGTTTTGTTTGGAGGCGGAATTGATGAATTGTAAAAGAAAAGGCAAGTTGGATATAGCGGAACAAATTCGTCATATGGAATCAAAGGGCATACAGTTTAATATTGAGGATAAAGTTTTTGCCGAGGATTACCTGAAAAACAATACATATTATTTTAAGTTAAAAGCCTATGAAAAATTATATAATGTTTCTCCTTCGGGAGATAACGAAGGTAAGTATATAAATCTTGAGTTTGCATATTTACGCGATTTAGCTACAATAGATTCCTTAATCAGAAAACAAATTCTTTCAATAGCAATAGATATCGAGCATTATTTAAAAGTTAAATTATTAAATGATTTTAATGAATCACCTGAAGATGGTTATAAAATAATAGAAGAGCTTTTTTCGCATGATAAAGAGCATTTTGACAATGAAATAGAAACAAAACTACATGGAAGAACTTGTAGTGATTTAGTTCAAAAATATAAAGATAATTTTGCTATTTGGAATTTTGTTGAAATAATCGGTTTTAAAGACTTTACCGATTTGTACGCTTTATTTTATAAAAGAAATTGTGCTCAATTTTGTAAAAGTAAAAAAACCGAAAAGTTTAAAGGAGAATATTACTATCTGACAAATCCCGTAAGGCTTCTCAGAAATGCCGCCGCTCATAATAATTGTTTATTGATAGGCTTAAATAAATCGCCTGATACCGATTTTAACTTTGAGCATAAAATATCTCGGTTTTTATCTGATAACGGAATAAAGAACCCTTCTTTAAACAGACAGTTGTCTAAACCTGTAATACACGACTTTTGCGTAATGCTGTATTTATATTCTATGATTGCTCCGAAATCGGCTCAAATACATACTTTCGGTAGTTTAAAGCAATTATTTGAGGGTAGGATTATTAAAAATAAAGAATACTATAAGAATAATTCGTTGATAGTTTCAGCTTATGAATTTATGATAAAGGTCATAAATATTTTTAATGATGGAATAAAAGATAAAAACGATGATACAAAAAAACAAATAATAAATAATAAACAAAAAACGAGGTAAAATTTGTTATTGACTTTTTTATGAAAAAATCATATAATACTCCTGTAGCATAAAAATGGTTTTTCCGTTTTTAGTGGATCGGTGCTTGCACTGGTCCTATTTTTTATTGTATGGACTCGTAAGATTAAAACAGCCGTAGTAAACGGTTGCGGTTCTTTAATAGTAAAAATCCGGCTTGCTGTTCTTTTAATTCAGAACAACAGACCGGATTTTATTTTTTACCGATAATTCATAAAATTTCGTTATCGCAAAGCGTAGCCGCCATTACGGCTTTTATTGTGTGCATTCTGTTTTCTGCTTCCTCAAAGACTATTGATTTTTCACTTTCAAAAACGTCGTCTGTAACTTCGAGAGCATCCAAACCGAATTTATCACAAATCTTTTTGCCTATGTCTGTTTCTTTATTGTGATAAGAAGGGAGGCAGTGCATAAATACCGTTTTTTCAGGAGCAAAAGAAAATACTTTGCTGTTTACCTGATACGGTAAAAGTTCGTTAATCCTTTTTTCCCAGACTTCTTCACTTTCACCCATGGAAACCCAAATATCGGTATATACGGCATCTGCATTTTTAACGGCTTCACTGACATTTTCGGTGAACTTAAGTGCAGAGCCGTTTTCTTCTGCAAAAACTTTGCAGGTTTTAATAAGTTCTTCATTCGGGAAATATGCTTTTGGTGCGCAAACGGTAAAGTTTATGCCTAATTTTGCACAGCCTACCATTAAAGAATTACCCATATTAAATCTTGCATCACCGAAATACACAAAGTTAAGCCCTTTGAGATATCCGAAATGCTCTTTAAGCGTTAAAAAATCAGCAAGAATCTGAGTCGGATGAAATTCATCCGTCAAGCCGTTCCAAACCGGTACGGTTGCATATTTTGCGATTGCTTCCACTCTTTCCTGACCGTATCCGCGATATTCAATGCCGTCGAACATGGTGGTAAGAACCCTTGCAGTATCTGCAATGGTTTCTTTTTTTCCGATTTGCGAGCCGGTTGAATCAAGATATGTTGTGCC
>JAZUHA010000407.1:0-3787 GCA_045641485.1 Acutalibacteraceae bacterium | reverse complement strand
CCTATGCATTATACAAAGCGTTCTATAGAATTCATTGAGAGGCATAGTTTCAATTTATCAACTGAATTTGAAGGCTTCAAGGCTATACCCGGCCATGCTTTGGCTTTTGATTACCGTGATAAAGTTGCCGTTTTGTGTGGTTATGAATCAGATAGATTAGGTCGAGCTTTTGAAGAGTTAGATCTTTTAGGAAGGAATTGCCAATTATTTTTTGGTATGCCTCCATACACTGTCGGTTGGGACAAAAATACATACACGAATTATCTTCCTTTGATTGAATCACAAAATATATCATCAGAATTTTATTACACAGGCGCCTCAAATCCGCTTGCTGTATATGTTGTAACACCTTCATCTGTGCAGGAACCTGTAACCGCAACTGTAATGGGAGCCGAAAGTTTATTATAGCCCGTGGGTGCGGAAATTTCGGTAATTCTGTATGTACCGCTTGTAATACCGCTCCATGTAAATGTAGAACCCGAACTTATTGTGGAAACCTCAACATAGGATTGGTCAACGAGTTTTTCGAGTTTAAATGATGCACCGTCAAGTGCTTCGCCGTCTTCGTCTACCTTATTGATAACGAGGTTTGTGCTGTAGATGTAAACCTTTTTAGCGGGAGTTTTACCGAGTTCGGAAGAAACATAGGGGTTATTTGAATACTGACAGAAAGCTTCGTTATTTGCAAGTATCTGGTCGCCTGTAACTTTTGCAGTATATCTGAGAATGATTGTGCTGCCTGCCGCTACACCGGCAATAGATTTTACATCAGTGCATGTCCATACAAGTCCGTCACCTTTTGTGAAACCGCTTGCTATTTTTTTTGCAGATGCAACTTCACCGAGATAGAAAGCGGCGTCATTCTGATAAGTAAGACCGGTTGAAAGAGCATCGTTAACCACAAGTTTATATGTTTCGTAGTCATCAAGTGTTTCGGGAAGATTAACCGAAATCTCGAATGTTACTACATCGTTCTTCTTTGCTTCTAAAGTATTTACTTTGCTGTCTGTTCCTACGATTTTCTTATCCATCGTTGTTGTACTTCTTGACTTGGGAGTAAATGCAACATCTGCGCTTACAACTTCAATTACGTAAAGTGTTGCTGCATCGTCTTTATTTGCAAGGCTCGCCGCATCTTTAATAAGATAATAACCTGCGGGAGCAGTTACGGAAGATGTCGAAGACAATGTACCGAAAACTTCCGAACCTAAATTTGCATATCCAGCTACTTCTTTTGAAACTGCTGCATCCGTACCTGTAAATCCGGCTATGGTTTCAAGTGTTGCGGCGGGAACAGCTTCGCCGACTGTGCCTTTTGAGTTTTTACCGTATTTAACATTGGTGAGTTTTCCGTCCTCAACATCACCGGTAAAAATCTGATAAACAGAATATGTGTGATCTTCATCTGTTGTGCTGATTACGGGGTCTGCTGCGGCAAATGCCGGAAGCATCATAATAACCGCAAGAATAAGTGCTGTGGTAATTGCTAAAACTTTTTTCATTTTGTTTCTCTCCTCATTTTTTATTTTAAATATTTTATTTATCATTAATCAACTTTTGTTTCTTTTTACTCTCAACGAATGCGACTGCAGAGAAAAGAGTAAGAAGAACGCCGGTTGAATAAACAAGTACGGTACCGGTTCCTCCGGTATGCGGTAACTCAACTGCCGGCGGCGGCATATTGACTATCGTAATCGGTGTTGCCGGGTTATACAAAGCATCTGTACCCTTACCCTGACCTTTTAAGGGGGAGCCGTCTGTATAACTGATTTTATATAATGCCGGAGTGTCCTCCGATATTGTATACCCTTCGGGAGCCTTTGTTTCTTTCAGGTAATATGTACCCGCCGGAAGATTTTTAAAGGCTATTTTACCGTTGTTGTCTGACGAAGTTGTATCTACGAGTGTGTCCGTTTCACCCGGACTTCCTTTTAAATAAAGTTCAAAATCAGCGCCGGGGAGTTTTTTGAGACCTGTGTTGTCAACTTTTGTTGCGTTAATCTCATAAAGAAGACCTGTAATAACGGGTGAAGTAATATTGAGCGTTTTCTGAACGGTTTTTCCGGATGTATCTGTCGTTATATAACCTATACTTGTTGATTTGTTTGTATCAATCTGAGCATCTGTATTTGTAACGAGCTTATTTGTCGAACTTGAAAGACCCGTGCTTGTTCCCGGGGTGTATTTAACCTTGTATACAAGTTCCGCTATATTGTTAAACCAGCCGTTTCCGTCTGTATCGGAAGCATGGAGCGATGAAACAACGGGCTTCCATTCAATATACGGTCTGCCGTCACTGTCTTTTGAAATAACGGCATTATCTTTCACCGCTTCTCCCTTAACACCGGAATACACAATTTCAACGACATCTATACCCTCGGTAAGCCTGAAAGTCTGACTGCCTACCGTGGAACCGCTTCCGCCCATTGAATCCTGCAATGTGCCTATTTCAACATTTTCAAGTGCGGCAAGAACTTTCTGAACCATATTTGACTCAAGGTCAATAATTATCTCGTCACCGGTACCCTTTTGTGCCGCACCTACCGCACACCACTTGTAGTCGTTATATTTTTCCAAAAAGAGCCTCATATCGACCCAACCGTTGGAAAATGTATTTATTACACAATACCGTGTAACTGAAACTGAGGTTGTTCCGGTCGTTCCCTCCTGCGGATATCTGAAAGTAAGTTTCCAAGGCTTTCCGGTTTTACCGCCGAATCTCGAATCGTTCTTATCGGCATAGGCGGGGTTTGCATTTGTACTTTTACCTTCATTCCATGCTTTGTCACAGTTGTCCTGCTGATTTACAACACCGTCATCATCTGCATTGCTCTGCTTACTCGACTGAATAATTATTGCTGTACCCTCGTTTACAAGTGAGGTGGAAATAAGATTTCTGTAATCAAGGTCTATTGAAAGATCTATAAGAAACTCGTTTTCGGTATCGGTGGGAATAATTCTTTTTCTTGCCCTCATATGGTTATCGGCATCAACATCAACCACGGCATTCGTGTCACCGTATCTGCCGCTTATTATCTGCCAGGCATTCGCATCGCCGTAACTTTCAAGCACGGAACTTGTAAGATAAGACGGGAATGCCGTATTATCCGCACCGAACTTCTTAACGGAGGCAAATCCCCCGAATGAAGTTTTCTCTTTGACTTTTTTCGGCTGTTCCTCATTCGTTACCTGCGGTTCGGTTACCGTTTCTTCCGGTTTTGTTTCTTCGGCTGTTTTTTCGGAAGTTTCGGTTACGGTTTCCTGCGTAACGGTTTCTTTATCGGACGGAGCCAAACATTCGTCCGTGTGCGTATGCTCCGGAAGTTCGCAAATAAGTTCGCCGTTTTCGTCACGGCACTCATCTGTATGAGTATGCTCAAAGCCGTATCCGCAGGCGTAAACCTTTTCGGGTGCTTTTGCACCTGCATAGCACTGCATATCGTGCTCGTGTTCCGGAAGTCCGCAAATAAGTTCGCCCGTTTCGTCATAGCACTCATCGGTATGAGCGTGTGAAACAAAACCGCAAACAGTATCGGCATCTTCCGTTCCCATGGTTATTGCCGGTATTATAAGCACATAACAGGTAATAAAAACCGCCGTTGCCGCAAAAATCGACACAACTCTTTGGAAGACACTGCGTTTTTTGTGATTATTCAGTTGTAAAGAAGCGACAGAAGTCCCCTGTTTCATCGCAATCCTTCAGAATTATTTTACCGCACCGAAACGGTCAAGCGGCCATATTCTGAATACAACCTTTCCTTTTATTTGTTCTTCATCTATACAACCT
>JAZUHA010000406.1:0-6406 GCA_045641485.1 Acutalibacteraceae bacterium | reverse complement strand
AAAAAAAAATATACAAAAAATTCACAAAATCACAAACAAACGAGTAAATTTACATATTGTGGTAAATTTTGGTTATACACTATTGAAATGTAAATACCGTTAGTGTATAATTATATATGAATAAAAAAGTTTTCACGCTTCGAGGTGTTACGATGAAGAATACTGTAAAAAAAATTTTATCGTCTATTTTGGCAGTGGTTTTTATATTTTCTGCTGTTCCGTCGGAAAGTTTAATTGAAATTTTTGAAAATACCGGTTTTAATTTTTCCGGTATTATTGCGGCTGCCGCCGATACTGACTTTAAATATACCCTTTTAAGTAACGGCAAGTCATACGGTATTTCGGCAGGCAATACAAAATTAAGCGGAGCGGTTACTTTGCCGTCTTCGTATAACGGAAAATCCGTAACATCAATAAATGACGGCGGTTTTAAAAATTGTAAGAACATAACCTCGATTACTCTACCGAATACGATAACGGAAATAGGTCATAATGCTTTTTCGGATTGCACCTCGCTCACTTCAATCCGCCTTTCCGACAAATTACAAACACTTAAATACACTACATTCAAAGGTTGCAGTTCTCTCACTTCCGTAACACTTCCCGGCAGCCTTACAAGTGTCAGTTTTTATACCTTTGATGATTGCCCCTCTCTCTCTTCAATAACCGTAACCTCGGGAAGCGGCAATTATTCATCACAAGACGGTGTTCTTTTTAACAGAGACAAGACTGAACTTGTCCGTTTTCCCGAAGGAAAAAGCGGTACTTATACAATTCCGTCTTCTGTATCGAGTATATCCGGATTTGCTTTCAAAAATTGCGAAAAACTCACCTCGGTAACAATTCCGGAAACCATTAAAACCATAGGCAAAAACTGCTTTGAAAACTGCAAGGCACTTTCTTCTGTTAAAATTCTTAACGGAGTACAGTATATTTACGGTTATGCCTTTTCTTCCTGTTATAATCTTACAACGGTTTCTATTCCGGCAAGTGTCAAAAGCATCGGTGATAATACTTTCTACGGTTGTCTCAAATTATCTTCCGTAAATGTTGATTCCGCAAATAAGTATTATTCTTCAAAAGACGGCGTTCTCTTCGATCTAAACAAAACCAAACTTATCAAATATCCCGCAACTAAAAGCGGGTCTTACAATATTCCGGATACCGTTTCAAATATTGCACCCTATGCATTTGAATATGCAGCAGACCTTACTTCGGTCAACATACCGAGTTCTGTAATAAATATAGGAGATTTTGCTTTTTCCAATTGCACTAAACTCAGTTCGATAAATGTCTCTCCGGAAAATTTCATTTATCTTTCACAAGACGGTGTCCTTTTTAACAGCACAGGTTCGGAACTCTTGTATTGTCCTTGCGGAAAATCGGGTGCTTATACCATTCCCGCCACCGTTACAAGTATCGTTCCCTCTGCTTTCGCTTGTTGTAAAAAATTAACTTCCGTTAAAATTCCCGACGGTGTTACTTCCATTAAAGATGAAACATTTAAAGAATGCCGTAATTTAACGGCAATTTCAATTCCGGACAGTGTAAAGAGTATCGGAACAAACGCTTTTCAATATTGTAACAGTCTTACTATTTATGCAAAATCCGGAAGCAGTACGGAAAAATATGCCAAAGACAACAAAATTAATTTCAAAGCATTTTTAACAAGCAGCGTAATTCCGAAATTAAGCAGTATATCACAAACCTCGAAAGGTGTAACAATTAAATGGTCAGGTGTAAGTCTTGCGGAAAGTTACACATTATACCGTAAATCCGGCAGTTCCGGTTATAAAGCGCTTAAAACACTTACCGGAAAATCTTACACAGATACTACCGTAAAGGGCGGAACAAAATATACATATACGGTTAAAGCAAGTAATTTCGGGAGTAACAGCGGGTACAACAAAACAGGTATATCAATACTTTTCCTTTCCGCTCCCACCGTTAAACTTGCAGACAAAAGCGGATATGTCAGTGTTTCGTGGAACAAAATCACAAGTGCAAAAGGTTATGTAATTTACAAAAAAACCGGTTCGGGAAGTTATAAAAAACTAAAAACCGTCACAAGCGGTTCAACACTTTCTTACAGTGACAAATCCGTTAAGAGCGGAACAAAATACGCCTATTATGTAAAAGCTTACAACGGCAGTACTTACAGCGGATATAAAACCGCAGTTACGATTTTGTATTTAAGTGCTCCTACGCTCAAAGTTTCAAAAAGCAGTAAATATAAATTATATTTAAAATGGAGTAAAATCACCGGAGCAAAACAATACGAACTCCAGTACCGCAAAACAGGTTCTTCCACATGGAAAACAGCAGGTATAACGAAAAGTACCGCCTGCGGTGTGAATTTTAAAGGCAAATATGACTGGCGTATAAGATCAATAAACGGCAGTACAAAAAGCGCTTTTTCATCAACACTTAAAACGAAAGTGTAATTTAACAACAAATAACTCAAACCGACTTACAGACGAAATTTCGTTTGCAAGTCGGTTTTTTATAATTTTTTCAGAACAGTCAACTTTTTCTTTTTTCAAACACAGCTACCAAAACCGGAATAAAAATTATCTGTAAAACAATACCGGGAATTGCGTTCAAAAATGCACCCGAAATGAAAACAGATATACCGAAATCGGTTTTACCGAGTCCGCAAAAAACTGCCTGCACCGCTCCCCACACCGCACGGCCCGTAATCATAGATGCAACAAGTGAAATATATGTATATTTCTTTTTCTTCGGGAGTTTTACATACAAAAAACCCGAAACAAATCCGTATACGGCAAGTTCAAAGCACATAGATATTCCTATCGGGACAAGCGGCGGCATACCGAACAGCAAAAAACGCAAAAGCGGCGCTACGGCGCCGACAATAAGCGCATACCACGGTCCGCAGAAAAATCCGCACAGAATAACGGGAAAGTGCATCGGACACAGCATATTTCCTATTTCTTTAATCTGCCCCGTTAAAAGCGGAAGCACAAGTGAAATTGCCAGAAACATAGCCGACAAAATCATACGGTGAAGTTTATTATTCAACGGCATACTTTTACCTTCAAATTCAAGATAATATTATTATATAGTATTGCCTGTGAAAAATCAATGTGATATAATCAAAGAAAAAAGAAAAGTGAGGAAGCATTATGAAAAAACTGTTATCTCTTATTATCTCGGCAGTAATTCTTTTAAGCGTTATCCCCGTTTTTGCTTCGGCAACTTCCGAAAATGTTGTTTTGATTTCTAAAAGCAAAACAGCGGTTATAGAAGTCCCCGAAAATCCTACGGAGCAGGAAAATTACGCCGCAACATCTTTACAGACATATTTAAAAAAGATTACCGGTAAAGATATTTCCGTTGTAAAATACTCCGCTTCTTTTGACGGCGCCGCTTTTTGCATAGGAAATGTCAGAGGCGATGATGACTTTTCGGAAGGACAGTATAAGATAACCGAAAACGGCGGTAAAGTTTATATCGTCGGCGGCGGTTTAAGAGGCACTATATACGGTGTTTACGGTTTTCTTGAAAAATACTGCGGTTGCAAATGGTATTCATACAATCTTGAAGTTATTCCCGAAAGCGAAACCGTAAGCGTTCCCGAAAATCTTGAATACAATTACACGCCGTACTTTGAATATACCGAAACAGACTGGCGTTGCGGTGTTAACCCGACAGTTAAGGTCGCAAACGGAACAAACGGCGGTGTTTACTTTCCTCTCTCACGTGAAATGGGCGATTCCATAAAATACATCTCAAATTTCTGCCACACTCTTGCTACTCAGTTCTGCTCAAGAAACAGTTATTTTGAAAGCCATCCCGAATATTTTGCTTTGATAAAAGGCAAAAGGGAATCAAGTCAGTTATGCCTTACAAATCCCGATGTTTTAAAGATAGTTAAAGACGAAGTTCTTGACCTCTGCAGAAGAAAGCACGACCCGAGTCAGGCTTTACAGATTGTTTCTTTAACTCAGGACGATAATCAAAACTACTGCACCTGCGATAACTGCAAAAGACTCGACGAAAAGAACGGCTCCCACAGCGGAAGTATGATTACATTCGTAAACGAAGTTGCAAAGGAAGTTAAAAAAGCGGGTTATGACAACATCGCCATAGATACTTTTGCTTACCAGTACACCCGTAAAGCTCCTACAAATGTCGTACCCGAAAAGAATGTTATAATTCGTCTTTGCTCTATAGAATGCTGTTTCGGTCACACACTTGACGACCCGAAATGCGAAGAAAACACATCTTTTATGAAAGATTTAAGAGATTGGGCAAACCTTTCGGACAGACTTTACATTTGGGACTACACCACAAACTACAGTGAGACCTACAATATTTTCCCCGATTTCGGCACATTGCAGAGAAATATGCAGATTTTCTATGAAAATCACGCAAAAGGCATTTATGAAGAGGGTGCCTACTACATAAACAGCTGTGACGGTGAATTTGCCGACCTGCGTTCTTATCTTTTGTGCAAACTTATGCAGGACCCATATATGGATTACGATGATGAAATGAACGGATTTTTGAAAGCTTATTACGGCAACGGCTGGGAATCGGTAAGAGAATTTATTGATATCTGCACCGAAAAAGGCGTAAACTACAAAACACATCTGAACATTTACCAAGAAGCCAAAAAGTCATTACCCGATATGACTTCCGAGGATATTCAGCGTTGCAATGTACTTTGGAGAAATGCCGAAAGACTCGCTCAGGACGATTTCACATTAAATAATGTTAAGCGTTCCGAACTCTGCTGGAGATATTGGAAATGTTCAAACAGAAAAAGTGAATTCAGTTCTGTTACTCCCCTCGCACAAAGAATGGCTCTGCAGGAGGAATTATACAACGATATGGTGGCTACCGGCGGTACCTGCCTCGGAGAAGGTACGAGAATGCGTGATTTTTCCACCTGCCGTTCAATGATTCTTTTAAGAATCCCGATAAAATGGTCTACCCGTTACGAGGATTGGGTTTGGAAACTCATCAACCCGATTATAGTAACTCTTTACGAACTCGTTTCAAAATAATGTCTGCTTGCTGTAAGAAGCGCTCGCACAGCAAGTGCATTAAAAAAACGGAGTGATATTTTGGATAACAAAGTTTGGTTTAAAAATGCAAAATTCGGTATGATGATTCACTGGGGACTTTATTCCCTTTTGGGCGGTGAATACAAAGGCGAAACCGTACGGGACTATGCGGAATGGATTCAGTCTTATTTCCGCATTCCCGTTAAGGAATACGAAAAACTCGCTTCTTCTTTTAACCCATTGTATTTTGATGCCGAAGAATATGCAAAAGTCGCAAAAAACTGCGGTATGGAATACATAGTTATTACAACAAAGCACCACGACGGCTTTGCAATGTACCGTTCGCAGTGCGATAAATTCAATGTATATGATGCAACGCCTTTTCACCGTGATGTACTCGACGAGTTTGCATTTGCCTGCAAAAAATACGGCTTAAAACTCGGCATATATTATTCGCAGGACCTTGACTGGCACCACCCTCACGGCGGCGGATATAACTCCAATCATCTTTACAACAGCGGTACTACCTGGGAAAACAGCTGGGATTTTACCGGTGAAAAAAATTACGATATTTGCTACAAAGAAAAAATAATACCGCAGATAAAGGAAATTATGACAAACTACGGAGATATCTGCCTTGCGTGGTTTGATGTTCCGCTGACGATAAAGCCCGAACAGAGTGAAGAAATTTACAAAACGGTTAAAGAGCTACAGCCGGACTGTCTTATAAACTCACGGCTCGGAAACGGCAAATACGACTATGTTTCGTTAGGTGATAATGAAATACCCGAAAAAATAGATATTCCCGCCGATAAAGAAATTGATTACAGTGACATAGGCGGTTTTAAGCCGTCGCCGTACGGTTTATATGAAAGCGCCTGCACACTTAACGATACCTGGGGATTTTCATATTACGATAAAAATTGGAAATCAACCGAAAAACTTCTTGAAACAAAAAAGCATCTTAATTCACTCGGAATAAACTATTTACTTAACATAGGTCCCGACCCTTTGGGCAGAATACCCGCAGAGGCTTTAAAACTTTTGAGTAGTTTTCAGTTTTCAGATGACAGCCGGACTTAAGGATATATGAAAATTTATATTAAAGTCGGTTGACAAACGAAAAATACATGTTATAATAATAACAGAAGGGCGACCGATAGACGGTTACGCCCTCAAGACAAATGATGTACAGAAATACACCGCTCAGTTTCTCAGGCTCGGGCGGTTATTTCTTTTTATGCTCATAGTCTTTAAAAAGACTCACAATACTGATTATCACAATTACGAACGCAAAGAGGTTCTCATATGTAACATATTGCATAAGCAACCCTCCAATCCGAGGGCAAAGAGTGCAACCGCCTACCGTTATG
>JAZUHA010000405.1:0-2380 GCA_045641485.1 Acutalibacteraceae bacterium | reverse complement strand
GTATCCCGTTCTAAGTCAGACAAATTCGTATTGTGTTATAATAATATCAAGAGTCAGAGCGAAGCTGTGATTTTTGTTCAAAATCTTCACAATTTACTGAAAAAACAGTACAGAACACCTAATGAAAATTGGACTTTCTCTGTAACTATGGGTATTTCCCGTTTTCCCGATAACGGTAATACTTATAAGCAACTTTCCGTTGCCGCTAAGTATGCGACAAGGGCTGCCAAAATTTCCGGAAAAGGAACTTATTCGTTCTTTAATGAAAATATGAGAACAAGTGCGGAATTCAATCTTGCCGATTTAGGGTTAAATAACGATGTTAACGACGTGTATGAATCGGTATTTATGCCGGTTGTCGATTTTTCTTCCGGAAAAATTCTTACATACGATTTTTTGCCGTCTGTTGATAAAGATGTGTTGTTGACTCCGGAAACTTTTTACGAATTATACAGAGATTCCAATACCGGAAAAAATATAAGTATGCTGTACCTTAAAACGATTTTGTACATTCTTTCCGGTCTTAAGAAAAACGGTTCGGTTATTCCTCCGATTTCTGTATATACATTATTTATGCCCGATAGTTTTTCGGGGCTTATAAGAGACCTGAAAGAGTACACCGCCGAAAACGATTGTAACGGATTTAATGTTTGTATTCTTTTTCCGCAAGATATTCTCGAAAACACCACGGAACAAAAACTTAATTCATTTGTTTTTGCTTTAAAAGAACTCGGTTTTAAAATCGGATTGTATCTTGTAGGCGGCAGATATATTCATAATTTATGTTATAACAACCGAATTTTTGACAGATATGTTCTGTCGGCTGATTTTTATGAAAATTCCTTATTGACCGGAAAAACACAACAGACGATTTTTAATGAATTGTATTTGTTAAAAAAAGCCGTTCCTTCCGTTTCAGTTCCGGATACAGTGCTCTCTGTCCTATCGGAATCGGTTGTTGAAGACGGTTTAAAAGGTGTTTCGGCATTTTCGGAAGAATTTAACGGAATAGAAACCCTTATTGAAGATTATTCCGAAAGAATTAAGTAACGGATTTAACTCTTTGATTTGTCTTTTATTATCAGATTATTTGTTTTTTCTGTTTCTTTTCTGATTTCGGTTAAAATTCTCTTTTCTATTCGTGACACATAAGAACGGGATATTTTCAGTTCTTTTGCAATTTCTTTTTGCGTTTTCGGCTTTTTGCCGTTAAGACCGTACCGTTCGGTAATAATCTTTTTGTCGCGCTTGCTTTTTAAACCGTTTATATATTTAACCGCTATCTTGTATTTATCGGATATATCTATGTCTTCTATGACGGTATCGTCTACACTTATAATATCCATAAGTGTAAGCGGATTTCCTTCGTTATCTGTATCAATAGGCTCGCTAATTGATATTTCCTGTTGAGTTTTCTTTGTACTGCGAAAATACATCAGTATTTCGTTCTCGATACATCTTGCGGCATAAGTTGCAAGTTTTGTTCCTTTTTCTTTCTTAAAACTGTTTATTCCTTTTATCAACCCTATAGTTCCTATAGAAATCAAATCATCCTGATCGCTGTAATTTGAATAATACTTTTTGATTATGTGTGCAACAAGTCTTAAGTTATGTTCAATAAGTTCTGCTTTTGCATTTTCATTACCGTTTTCCATTTCATCTATCAGTTTTTCTTCCTCGGCTTTTGAGAGCGTTTTGGGAAACGATTCGCTGTTTGTGATATGTAACACAAACAAAATAACGTTGCTTAAATAAGTCAATATCTCCATTTTTACCACCCGTTCTATTATATTTATATGTGTACTTGTACTTGCAAGTCCGAAAAAGAGTGATTTAATGAAAAAGTTTGAAAACTTCAGAACTACGGTGCGAATTGTTTTGATGTTCGTGCTTTGCGGTTTTTCCACTGCGATATATTATGTACTTTGGAATGTATTTTATAATTCACAGCTTATTCATTCGTTCCGTGGTGAAGGTCAACTTTTTTTAGTTGCCGTTTATTTTATGGTTTTAACCGTTTCAAGTGCATTTTTAGGTGTTTCAAGGGTAGATGAATTAAGAAAAAGCGAAATTATATTTTATGAAATAATTGCCCTTCCTTTTACTAACGTAATAGCTTATACACAGATATGCCTTGTTAAAGCTGAGTTGGCGAGTATACTCGGTATGGTATATATAATGCTGGTTCAGATTTGTTTTCTTGTTGTATGGACTTTTTCTTCCTATTTTTTCATTCACAGATTTAACCCTCCGGAAGATATGGTTATTATTTACGGAAGCCATCTTGCAACGGAAATTGTTTATAAAATGAGTAAAATTGAAGACCGTTATAAAATTCTCGAATCAATTAACGTTGATGAGGGATATGATGCTGTTGTTG
>JAZUHA010000404.1:0-1688 GCA_045641485.1 Acutalibacteraceae bacterium | reverse complement strand
AGGCACGAACTTAAAAAGCGGGGAGTGGAACATCTTACGGTCGTTTTTTCAAAAGAAGAACCGTTTGCCGCTTTGCCGGAAAGAACACCCGCTTCAAATTCGTTTGTTCCGCCTGCGGCAGGTTATTTACTTGCATCTGTCGTTATAAGAAATCTTACTGATATAAAGAGGTAAATTATGAATTATACTCCGTGTGAAAAGAGCGGTGTTTTGGAATGTTTCGCTCTTGTAAAATCATGTGAAAAGAAAAGTGCAAAAAACGGCACTCATTTTCTTGATATGGTGCTTTCCGATAAAGACGGCGAAGTTACGGCAAAACTTTGGGACTTTCACGATGATGTTCAGATACTCCCGGAAGTCAATACAATAATCAAGGTCAGAGGTATGTTACAGCAGTATAACGGAAATGACCAGTTTATTATTCAAAGGATCAGAAATATTAACGGCAGTGATGAAATTAAAATTTCCGATTTTGTAAAATCTGCCGATTTTACGGGTGAGGATATGTATTCCTGCCTTATTGCCGTTGCAAATTCGTTCAAAGACGAGGAACTCAAAAGCGTTGTTCTTTCGATTTATAAGGAGCATAAAACGGAACTCCTGTTTTTCCCGGCGGCGGAGAAACTTCACCACGCCATGAACGGCGGTCTTTTGTACCATACACTTTCCATTGTAAAACTTTGCGAGTGTGTTTGCGGTATTTATCCGAGTATAGACAAAGAACTTTTAATATCCGGCGCTATGCTTCACGATATAGCAAAACTTAAAGAATATACCGTTTCTTCAACAGGGCTTGTAGACGGTCACAGTGTGGAGGGCGCTCTTCTCGGTCATCTTGTTATGGGGGCTGATGAAGTCGGCAGAAAATGCGATGAACTTTCGGTTAGTGAAAAGACCAAAACGCTTTTACAGCACATGCTTATTTCCCACCACGGTCAACTCGAATTCGGTGCGGCTGTAAGACCGGCGTTTATAGAAGCCGAGGTTTTATCTCAACTCGATTTGTTTGACGCAAATATTTATGAGATGGCAGATGCCGTCAAAAACGTTAAAGCAGGTGAATTTACCGGCAGACTTTGGATGCTTGATAACCGTAAACTTTACAATCACGGAAGAATACCCGTTGAACCCAAGGCAATTTTGTTTGACGGCATTGAGGCGGAGCAATAATGGACTGGACGGAAATTAAAATAACGGTAGATACCGAATATACCGAAACGGTTGAGAATATCGCAAATACCGCAGTGCCGTACGGATTGTATACCGAGGATTACAGTGACCTTGTAGAAGCCGCATGGGAAATAGCGCATATTGATTTAATTGATGAAGACTTACTTAAAAAGAACAGAACAAAATCAATTATTCATATTTATGTCGGTGGAAATGAAAACCCCGCGGAAGCGCTTTCGTATATAAAAGAACGGCTTGATTTTTCGGGTATTCCGTTTACAGCCGAAACAAACGGTTGCCGTGAAGAGGATTGGGCAAATAACTGGCGTAAATATTTTAAACCTATGCCCGTAGGCAAAAAACTTTTTATTCTACCCGATTGGGAAAATGATTTTAGTGCCGACGGCAGAAAAATTTTAAGAATAGAACCGGGCGCCGCTTTCGGTACGGGCTCTCATGATACCACAAGGCTCTGCATTGAAACGCTTGAAAATTATGTGAAACCCGAATGTACCGTT
>JAZUHA010000403.1:0-5816 GCA_045641485.1 Acutalibacteraceae bacterium | reverse complement strand
GAGGCCAAGCGGTCTTAGGAAGACAAGACTTTAGTGCAACTCCTTGGCCCACAGAACGACATGGCTCCGATCCGACTTGTAAACTTGTAAAAACGGTAATTAAAACAGCAGTTACCGATATTCACCTTGAAGTAAAAGCGGACAGCACCGTATTAAAAGAAAAAGATACCTACGATGCTACAAGAATAGAAATTCTTGCACTTGACCAAAACGGTAACAGAGTTCCGTTTGCCGACAGTTCCGTAAAGGTTACGGTAAACGGTCCCGCGAAAGTTATAGGGCCTGAAGAATTTCCGCTTATAGGCGGAGACAGAGCATTCTGGGTTCGTACGGCAGGTGAAAAGGGCAAAATAACCGTAACGGTTGATTCACCGTCTTTCGGTAAAACAAAACTTGACTTAACGGCAGAATAAGATTATAATACGATACATATTTTATAAAAAAAGGAGAGAACAAAATGGACAAAAAGCCTTATTACATTACTACGGCTATTGCCTACACATCAAGGAAACCGCATATAGGCAATTCGTATGAAATCGTCCTTTCGGATGCTATTGCGAGGTTTAAACGAATGCAGGGCTACGATGTTTTCTTCCAGACGGGAACAGACGAGCACGGTCAGAAAATAGAGGAGTATGCAAAAGCGGCAGGCGTTACCCCCAAAGAATATGTAGACAAGGTGGCAGGCGAAATCAAAGGCGTCTGCGACTGCCTTAACACAACATACGATAAATTTATACGTACTACGGATAAAGATCACGAAAAAGCAGTACAGAATATTTTTCAGAAACTTTATGATAAAGGCGATATTTATAAAAGTGAGTACGAAGGCTGGTATTGTGTTCCGTGCGAAAGTTTTTTTACCGATACACAGCTTAAAGACGGTAAATGCCCCGATTGCGGCAGAGAGGTAAGAAAAGAAAAGGAAGAAACATATTTCTTCAAAATGAGCAAATACCAAAAACAGCTTGAGGATTATATAGAAGAAAACCCGAACTTTATATATCCCGAAAGCCGTAAAAAGGAAATGATAAACAACTTCATAAAACCCGGTCTTCAGGATCTTTGTGTTTCAAGAAGTACTTTTAAATGGGGTATTCCCGTTCCTTTTGACGACAAGCATGTTATATATGTGTGGATAGATGCGCTTACAAACTATATTACAGGTCTCGGTTATGACTGCAAAGAAAACAGCGATATGTACCGCAAATACTGGCCTGCTGATGTTCATATTATAGGTAAAGATATTCTTCGTTTCCATACAATTTACTGGCCGATTATTCTTATGGCTCTCGGTGAGCCGCTTCCCAAGCAGGTTTTCGGTCACCCGTGGCTTCTTTCGGGCAACGATAAAATGTCCAAATCCCGGGGAAATGTTATATATGCAGACGAACTTTGCGACCGTTTCGGAGTTGATGCGGTAAGATATTATCTTCTTTCCGAGATGCCTCACGCACAAGACGGCTCCATCACATACGAAACAATTATCGAAAGATTCAATTCCGACCTTGCAAATACTCTCGGTAATCTTGTAAACCGCACAATCGCCATGAATAAAAAATATTTCGGCGGCGTAATTCAAAATCCCGTTTGTGAAAAAGAGCCCGACGGTGAACTTAAAGCGCAGGCGCTTGAAGCATTGGGAAAAGTTGCCGAACTTCTTGACACATATAAAGTCAGCGATGCTCTTTCTGTAGTATTTGATCTTGCAAAGCGCTGTAATAAATATATTGACGAGACAATGCCCTGGGCACTCGCAAAAGATGAAAACGAAAAAGAAAGACTCGGAACGGTACTTTATAATCTTCTTGAGAGTATTCGTTTTATTGCCGTTCTTCTCGGTGCGTTTATGCCGGATACATCAAAGAAAATTCTTGCACAGTTAAACTGTGATATTGATGATTTCGGTTCTCTTTCGGAGTTCGGTGCAATTAAGGCAGGTGCGTTAACAGGTGAAGCCGTACCGCTTTTCACCCGTCTTGATGTTGAAAAAACGCTTAAGGAAATAGAGGATTCTTTACCCAAAGAGGAAGAAAAGAAAGACGAGCCGGAAACAAAAGAAATTGAAGGACTTGCGGAAATAGAATTTGACGATTTTTCAAAAGTCGAACTTTGTGTAGCCGAAGTTGTTGACTGCAAACCGATTAAGCGTGCCAAAAAACTTCTTGAACTCACATTGAACGACGGTACAAAAGAGCCCCGTACAATAGCTTCGGGTATTGCAAAATGGTATAAACCCGAAGACCTTATCGGTAAAAAGGTTATTATCGTTGCAAACCTTAAACCGAGAATGCTTTGCGGTGTTGAAAGTCGCGGAATGCTTCTTGCAGGTGAAACAGGCGAAGATGATGTGAAAGTTGCATTTATTGACGGTATGCCGGCAGGCACGGTTTTAGGCTGATGGAAAAGATTTTTGATACACATGCGCATTATAACAACAGTGCATTTGATGAAGACAGACTCCACTTGCTCGATTCACTTTGTGAGTCGGGCATTTCGGCTGTAATTAACTGCGGTACCGATATAGGTTCTTCAAAAATAAGTTTGGAGTATTCGGGAAAATATCCGTATATATATGCCGCCTGCGGAATACACCCGGAAGATGCAGATAAAGCCTATGACGGCTGTTTTGATGATTTAAGAGAACTGTTACAAAATGAAAAAGCGGTTGCGGTAGGGGAAATAGGGCTTGATTACCATTATCGTGACGATAACAAAGAGAAACAGAAAAAACTTTTAAAAGAGCAGATTGCCCTTGCAAACGAACTTTCTCTGCCGGTAATAATCCACGACAGAGATGCCCACGGCGATACTCTTGAAATTTTAAAGGAACTTAAACCGAAAGGTGTTGTTCACTGTTTCTCGGGCAGTACGGAAACTATGAAAGAAATATTAAATCTCGGAATGTATATAGGATTGGGCGGAACGGTTACATTTAAAAATGCAAAAAAGCCTGCGGAGATTGCCGAATGTGTTCCTCTTGACAGACTTCTTCTTGAGACCGATTGCCCGTATATGGCTCCCGTGCCGGTAAGAGGACAGCGAAACAATTCATTATTCATTCAATATGTTGCGGAAAAAATTGCGGAAATAAGAGGAATATCTGCCGATACAGTAATCAGGTGCGCAAGAGAAAATGCCGAAAAACTGTTTGAAATAAACCCTTTGTCAAACTGATTTGTTAAAAATATATGAATAATTCACGGAAACTTTCCCGTTTTTTTCACTTTTGGTGATTTACATTCTTATAAATAACTGTTATAATGAAGAAAAACTGCGGAAGTGATGGTATTATGTTTTTAAAAACAAAAAAAGGTTTTACTTTAGTTGAACTTATGATTGTTGTTGTTATAATGGCAATACTCGTAGCGGTTGCGGTTCCGATTTATACTGCGGTTACAGCCAATGCAAAAAAGAATACCTGTGCCGCTAACAGAAAAATGATTGTTCAACAAATCAATACAATGGTTATGAATTATCAAAATTCCTCATACAACAAGGATGCGGAATTTACGATAACGACAAATCCCGAAACGGAAAAAGCCGATGTTATTTCATCAGATAACATTTACACCAAAGATGTTATTGAAGGGTTATTTCACGTTGTTCCATGTTGCCCTGTTTCCGGAAACATAATTACGGTTACTTTTGTGCGTAGAGGCGGAGCGGACGTCGCCGAGCCTATCAATCCATCTATAACCGTTTCCTGCAGTGAACACGGCGTATAAAAAAAATTTAAAGCCCGAAATATTCATCATCATAAGGTGGTGTATATTCGGGGCTTTTATTTTAATGTGATTGTGTTCCGCTTCGCGGAGCGTTGATGTTTCGATTGTCGGCTTATGAAAAAAAGAAAGACTGTACATTACAATACAATCTTTCTTAAATGGAGCTGGTGAACGGAATCGAACCGTGGCGTTGCCACGGCAACAGTGATTGTGTTCCGCTTCGCGGAGCGTTGATGTTTCGATTATCGGCTTATGAAAAAAAGAAAGACTGTATATTACGATACAATCTTTCTTATATGGAGCTGGTGAACGGAATCGAACCGTGGCGTTGCCACGGCAACAGTGATTGTGTTCCGCTTCGCGGAGCGTTGATGTTTCGATTGTCGGCTTATAAAAAAAGAAAGACTGTATATTACGATACAATCTTTCTTAAATGGAGCTGGTGAACGGAATCGAACCATCAACCTGCTCATTACGAATGAGCTGCTCTGCCATTGAGCCACACCAGCAAAACAAATATGCAAGTATTATATACAAATTATTCGGAATTTTCAAGTGTTTTTACGGAAATAGTTAAAAAAACATCGGATATTATGAAAAAAGTTAAAAAGAAATCAAAAATTTTAATAATTTTAATATCGGCTCTTGCGGTTATTTTTGCGGGGGTTTACTTTTTCGTTGCGTTTTACGGCAATACCGATTCGGAAATGCCTTTTTATTCCGCTTCCGAAAACGTGCTTTTTGAAATTGATAATACCGTTACGGAAATTTCCTCTGCCGAACTGAAAAATTACAGCGGCAGATATTCAAAATACAATAATTACATTTATTACGGTAATCTGAGCGATTCCGAAAAACTTATATATAAAATTTATGAATACGCTTTTGAAAATTGTGCCGATTCTGTTTATATATCAGAAAGTTTAACAGTCAATAACTCTTACAATGCAGTTCAGATTCTTCAGTTTTTATCGCTTGACAATCCTCTTGTAGAACAGAACTTCGCCTTAAAGACTTCTGTTTTGTCATTAAAAAACAAAAATTTATTTATGTTGCCTTTTTCGGGAACGGCAAAAACATATACTCATTTATATATTTCTTCTTTTTCAAAAGAACAGATGAATAAAAAATTAAAGGCAATAAAAGAAGCGGAAAAAATCGTTGCTTCTGTGCCGGACGGTCTTTCCGTAAAAGAAAAAGCAGAGTTTCTTTATAAATCCGTATGCAAAACTACTGATTACAAAGATTACGGCGGTTTTGACGGCGGTGTCTGTTATATTTACGATGCTTTTATAAATAAAAAAACTCACTGTGATGGCTTTTCAAACGCCATTTCACTGCTGTTTAATATGTCCGGCATACAGTGTTTTGAAAAAGCATCTTATAACGGCAAATCCGAAACGAAAAAAATTTTTATTCGTTCCGAAAACGAGAATGAATCGGATTACCGGCTTTATGAAACACCGTCGGGGCATACATGGTGCTGTTTTAATATAGACGGTGTGTGGTACGATGCCGACGGTACTATAGACAGCAAAAACAAAATCGAATCGAGGAATACCGACATTATATTCGGCTTGGGAATACCGACGGGGTATTTTGATGAGTATGCCGATTATGATTATAAAAACATTTTGCCGCAAACTTCGACCGAGTTTTTATTTAAACCCCATTTCAGTTTTAATACACCGTATGATGACGGCGCCGAAAAACTTTTGTATGAACATCTTGCAAACGGAAAAACAGACATAAAAGTTATATTTCAGAATGCCGATATGGACGGCTTGCGGGAACTTGCAAAAAATATATGCGAATACGGAGACGTTTCCGTTTACTACGGCTTGTGTAAATCAAATCCGCTGACGGCGTACTATGCTTTGAGAGAAAAAAACTGAACATTGTTGGCGGAAGACGGACAAATCAGTGTGAGGTGTGGAGATTCGGGGCTTCGCCGAATTTTAGTTTTTAGTTTTTAGAATTTAGTTTTTAGCCTGAATAACCGTTAGTTTGTTCTCCGATATTTACCCTTTTTTCAGTGAGGAATTAGGAATGAGGAGTGAGGAATTTCGGGGCTTCGCCGAATTATAT
>JAZUHA010000402.1:0-2657 GCA_045641485.1 Acutalibacteraceae bacterium | reverse complement strand
ACCAGGAAAGATAAGTCAGGTTCTGTTTTTCTTTAATTATTCTGTTCAAACTGTATCACCTCTTCAAGAGAAATTATAAGCTGTTATTTGTCATATGTCAAGTAAATGCACATTATTATTTGTCATATGACAAGTATTATTACTTCAGATTCAGCAGATTATTGTTTTTCACTGCCCGTTTTCCGTTTTCGGAACGGGCTTTCTTTTGCGCTTCAGTCAGTTCGGCAGGTTCTTTGGTTTTGTGAAATAAGATCGAAATGTTGGTCATTTTCACTGCCGCACGCAAAAAAGCCGGTGCCTCATCATCGTAAATGATGTAAACGGCATCCGGCTCTTCTTCTTTAAGCTTCAGCACTTGTTTGTTTAATTTTTTGTCGTAGCTGTCCACCTGAATTTCATCGTCACCGATGGGCATAAACAGGTGAAGCTCCTTTTCCTGTTTTGACATTGAAATGTCCTCCTTTGAATGTATGAATTTTTAGTAATATTAAAAAACGCTTGATTTTCACCACAAAGTTGCATATAATTGTACCGAGAGGTGAAAATATGATAAGAACAACAGCAATGATGCTTCAGGAACTATCTGACTATTCCTCACCGAAGACAAAGCTTTCACGCATGGTGAAAAACGGAGAATGCTTTCCGATAATAAAAGGCTTATATGAAACCAAAGAGGACGTTGCTCCTCATCTTCTTGCGGCGAGCATATACGGACCGTCTTATGTTTCGTTTGACTACGCACTTGCTTATTACGGGTTGATACCGGAAGCGGTATATTCCGTTACTTGTGCGACTTTTGAAAAAAAGAAAAAGAAAAAATATGTCACTCCATTCGGTACATTTACTTTTCGTGATGTTCCGTCTGATGCTTTTCCGTATTATCTGGAAATAAAAAAGGAAGACGATTATTATTTCCGGATTGCATCCCCGGAAAAAGCACTTTGTGACAAGCTTTACACCATCAGCCCGGTAAGAAATGCAGAAGAACTTACCCAACTTCTTTTTGATGATTTAAGACTTGATGAAAATGAGTTTAAAAAGATGGATCTCAATGTGATATCCGATCTCGGGAACAAATACCATTCAACAAATATAAAAAAACTGTATTCCGTTTTAAGGAGGGTAAAGAATGAATCCGGCAATTGAGCAAATGCTTTCTCCTTATTCAGCTTTGGGAAATATTGACCGTAAAAATGTAATGAAGGAGGTTATGCAGGAAATTGTTCTGTGTTCTCTTTCGAGAGCAGGCTTCTTTGATAAAGCTGCATTTTACGGAGAAACGGCTTTAAGAATTTTTTACGGACTTGACCGTTTTTCTGAAGATCTGGACTTTTCATTAATGACAAAAGACAGTTCATTTGATCTGCTGTCATATTTCCCCGCTCTTGAAAAAGAGGTTAAATCGTTTGGCTTGAATGTTAATATTGAGGAAAAAGCCAAAACAAAAGACAGCAATATAAAATCTGCGTTTCTTAAAGGAAACACCAAAGAACATCTGCTGTTGTTCTATTCCGATGAGAGACTTGCTGAAAGTGTTGCAAAAAATGAAGTCATAAAAATCAAATTTGAGGTTGATGTCAATCCGCCGCAGTTTGCTTCATTTGAACGAAAGTATAAGCTTCTTCCCGTACCTTATGAAGTAAATCTATACGACATGCCATCATTATTCGCCGGAAAAATACATGCGGTTATTGCACGAGGGTGGCAAAACCGTGTAAAAGGTCGTGACCTTTATGATTATGTTTTTTACATCTCAAGAAATGCTGCGGTAAACCTTAAGCATCTTACGGCACGTCTTGCAGATTCGGGATTAATTGACGAGGATACAGTATGCAGTCCCGAAGATATAAAGCAGATGCTTATTTCTAAATTTGACAGTATTGACTATTTGCAGGCAAAAGATGATGTTGAACCGTTTATACGTGATTCAACTGCTCTCAACGTATGGAGTGCAGACTTTTTCAAGCAGATAACCGAAAACCTGAAATTCATTTGAACAAAGAAGGAATTCGCTTTTTGTTTTGGAAGCGGACTCCTTCTTATTTTTGCAATAAAACCTTCTGTATAAATTTCTTATTTTTTTCAAGAGTGGGTGTTTTTGAAGAAAAAATACAGTACCCGGTACTGTAAAATCGGCACTTTTTCCGCTCAGTTTTTCAAATACAATGAACTGTCGGTAAATGGTGTTTCCACTCGACAAAGTGAAAATTTTACAATAAAAACAAGCAGGAACCATATTGCTGATTCCTGCTCTGATAAGTATCTTTTATTGTTATTTGCAGATTATGTCGGAAATATATTCTTCATAGGTTTCCGATAGTTCGGCTTCACGGGCAAATGATTTCCAGTTGTTTATCGCTTCGCCGACTTGTTCAATGCATCTTTTGGCATCAGCTTTTTTTATACCGGCCGAAACGGCAACCGCTGAAAAATCCTCTTTGGTAATATCGGATGCTTTCCCGTTTATGAGCATCTGATGTGAACTTACCCAAATACTTCCGGGTTTGTACGAGAAAGTTATATCGTATGCAGGAGCAAGAGTCCACGTTCCTTTCTTATCCATGAGAAACGAAATGTTTTTAACGTGATCATCAAAGTTTCGTGCATATTCATTAAATACCATTCGACGATAGAACTCTGCCATTTCCGGATAAGTC
>JAZUHA010000401.1:0-8651 GCA_045641485.1 Acutalibacteraceae bacterium | reverse complement strand
ATTTTAAGTTTGATGTTAAGGCAGAGGTAAACGGATTTATTACGGGGTATGACGAGCCGGATGATAATAACTACACAAAAGCAGTTGTAACTGATAAAGATTACAGTTTTACTCTTGATAAAACAAATAAACAGTTTGACGGCATAAAAAATCTTCTCGTAAGTTCCGAAGGCAGAAAGAGTACCGTAACGGTTAAACTTTCTGATGTTTCACCCGATTATGAAGTAACAATAGCCGATAATAAAGGCACCTCTCAGACCTTTACGGGTGGCGGCAATATAAGTAAAACATTCGATGTTAAAGAAGGACAGGAAATTACCGTTACTTACAAAAAAATTGCCGCAAACCGCACTGATGTTACCGTGACAACTGCCGTAGGCGGTAACTGCTCCGACAAAAATCAGATCTTTGATTTAAGCGGAAGTTATGTAAAAGCCGGTGCTTCTCAGACGATTTCAGAAAGTGTTAAGCACGGAGATACGGTTACATATAAAAATGTTGATGTCGGCTCCGAGTTTAAATTATCGCAGGAAGTTGTTGAGGGTTATACTACTACCGTAAAAGTTAACGGTACGGAAATTAAGCCCGAAAGCGGTGTATATAAATTTACGGTAAATGATAACGACAGTGTGGAAATATATAACTACGCCAATATAGAAATTCCCGTTGGTGTCTCGCTTGATTCCGCAGTGCCGGCGCTCATTATCCTGTTTGTTTTGACTGCTATGTTCTTCTTTGTAAAAAAGCAGTTTTTAAAACGCAGATTCGGTGAAGAAATATGAACGATATGAATTTACCCGATAACACGGAACTTGAAGCCGTAACCGAATATCTTAAAAAGGTTAAATTCAAAAAGAAACCTTTAGGCGGCGTTGATGAACGTGATGTCTGGAAAAAACTTGATGAACTGAATAATCTTTATAAAGCGGCTCTTGTTGCGGAGCGTGCAAGGTATAACACGCTTCTTAAATGTATAAAGGAGTCTGCGGAGGGCAAAGACAATGGCTGAAAAACCAAAGAAAAGCCCGAAAAAATCAGGATTGTTCACTAAAAAGAATAAACCGTCGCATCAGCCACGGAGTAAAGTTACTCCCGAAAGAATTATTAAAAAACGGCGAAGCGACCTTAACATAAAAGCAGGCTATATTGACCTTTTAAAAAGAATCATTATTGTAACCGTTTCGGTTTATCTTATTTTTACATTTGTTTTTCTTATCTGCCGTGTTGACGGTATGTCTATGTACCCGGCTGTTAAAGACGGCGATTTGCTGATATCTTACAGATTACAGAAAAAATACGAAAAAAACGATGTCGTGATTTTTGCTCACGACGGCAAAAAACAGGCAGGCAGAATTCTCGCTTTTGAAGGCGATTTTGTCGATATAGATGAAAACGGCGGTTTGTTTGTAAACGGCACTCTTCAAAAAGGCGATATTCTTTACCCCACTTACCCGAAAGAAAAACTTAAATATCCGTTTGAAGTTAAAAAGGGCGAGTGTTTCATACTTTGTGATTACCGTACAAAATGTACCGACAGCCGTGACTTCGGCACGGTTTCTTTAAAAGATGTAAAAGCAAAGGTAATCACGGTTTTACGCCGCAGAGGCATTTAATGTATGTTACCTCCGCACACACGGGAGGTTCACATAAAAAAATATTTTCTTAGGAGGAAAAATTATGAAAAAGGCATTATCCGTAACGCTTGCACTTATTATGGTGCTTGCAATGGGTGTTGTTGCTTTTGCTGAAAGCGGAGATACAGATTTCAATATCCCCGTTTACTACCTTGCAACTAATCCCGGCTCCGAAAAACCCGGAGTAACCTACACACTCACAATAGCAGGTGAGGAAGCAAACGCAGATGCTCCCGCTTTTGCTTCAAAAACCGCTACGGCTGTATTTTCAAAGAGCAGTAACGCTGAGGATGTTCAGTTCCCGGTATTCACGGTTCTCAAGTCAAGTCTTAAAAAAGCGGGCGTTTATAACTACACAATAACAGAAACCGCTTCTGACGATTTTGCAGGTCTTACACTTGATGAAAAAACCGCATCACTTACCGTTTATGTTCTTCTTGATGACCAGACCGGAGAGTTAACTCCTCAGATTATCGTTAAGTACGATGATGAAAAGGTTGAAGGCGGCGAATACGATGAGGATGACCAAGTTTACAAAAAGGGTGAACAGACTTCTCCTGCGAATTCTGTTTTCACAAATATCTATGCAGCTGCCGCTGAGGATACTCCCACTGAAGCAAAGGGTGTAAGTGTAAGCAAGATAGTTGCAGGTAATATGGGTGATCAGAACAAGGAATTCACCGTTACCGTTACTTTCACTTCCGCTAAAAAGGTTGCTCTTCCCATTACATACACCGTAGGGGCAACGCCTGCCGAGATAACACTTGTCAAAGATAACGACGTTTATACCGCAACAAAGGATATAACCTTAAAGCACGGTGCTACCGTAAACTTTAACAATGTTCCTTACGGAGTAACCTACAGCGTAGCCGAGGCTGATTATTCTGCCGAAGGTTATACAACTACTTATAAATTAGACGGTGCGGCTGCAGATGCCATTGCCGATGTTACAGTCGAAGCTCCGTCTTCAGAAGTGGAAATTACAAACACAAACGGTACCGATGTTGATACCGGTGTTGTTCTTGATTTCCTTCCCTATGTTCTTGTTCTTGCATTTGTTGCAGGTATCGGTGCGTTTGTAGTTATCAAAAGACGCAAAGCGGCTGAAGAGTATTGATAAGTAATTTTAAGATTACTTGTAAGATTTATTGATCTTTTCCTAAGAATAAATATCCGCAGAGCAGTTTCTGCTCTGCGGAAGATAGGGAAAACAAAGCTGTGTGTGAGTTTTGTAAGGTGATTTGAGGAGAAAGCGGAATGGAGTTAAAAGAAAGAATTTTAAAAACCGCGAATTCCTTTGTCAATACTCTTATTGTTATTATTCTTTTAATTGCTACTTTATATGCCGGATATTCCCTTTGGGATAACTACAGGGTTTATCACGAGGCAGAAGATGTTCAATCGGATTTATTGCAGTTTAAACCCGATGTGAATTCGGGCGACAAAAATAAAATTTCCGAATCGTTCGAGGAATTACGGGCAATAAACAAAGATGTTTGTGCCTGGCTTACGATTGACAATACTAAAATCGATTACCCGATATTGCAGGGTAAAGACAATTTCAGTTATATAAATACGAATGTTTACGGAGAATTTTCTCTTTCGGGCAGTCTGTTTCTCGATACAAGATGCTCACGGGATTTTTCCGATATGTATTCACTTATATACGGTCACCATATTTCAAACGGAAATATGTTCGGAGACCTTGATAAATTCAAAGAAAAATCTTTCTTTTTGAAGAACAAAACAGGAGTTCTTATAACTCCCGAAAAAACTTACGATTTAAAAATATTTGCCGTACTCGTTGTTCAGGATTCAAATGAAGTTATATTCAATCCCGAAACAAATACGGATATAAGCGGTATTTTAGACTGCGTTAATACATGGTCTTTGTTTAAAGACGAAAAAAGAACGGAAATTATTCGGAAAAAAGGAAACAGTTCGCAGATTTTATCTATGTCAACCTGTTCTTCGGAATTTACCGATGCGAGAACTGTTTTACTTGCACAGATGATCTCGAAAAAGTAATTCGGATTATAAATTTTGCCGAAAGGAGGCATGATTTGTGAAAAGAAAATTGAATACAGTATTTTGCATAATTCTTGCCTTGCTTTTGTGTTTCGGCATGGGGCTTTCTGCCTTTGCCGTAAATGACAGTGTTTCGGTAAAAATCAAAGCGAGTGTAGTTTGTTCGGGTGGTGTTCCCGAAACAAAAGAAAAATATGTACTCAAACTCAAGTCTCTTGATAACGGCAGTGAACTTTTCACCGAAATTGACGGTGAGGGTGAGTGCGAATTTCCCGAACTTTCATTTAATGAAGTTGGCATTTATAAATATACCGTTACACAGGTTAAAGGAAATAATAAAGATTGCACTTATGACGGTACCGTATATTATCTTACAATTACGGTATTCCACGGTGAAAATATATACGATTTCGATATTGCCGCAAAAGTCTTAAAAGACGGCGTTGACGAAAAACAGGATGCAGTTGTTTTCGGCAATGTATATAAAGAAATTGAACAGCCGACAGAAGAACCTACAGAGGAGCCGACCGAGAAACCTGCGGAAAAGCCGACAAAACCGGAGGAAAAGACAACCGAAAAAGTTACCGAAAAGGCGGCAGAGGACAATTCGGACACTCCCTACACGGGTGATACAAATTCACTTTCGATGTGGTTCGGTTTGACGGCAATAGGATTTGTCTTTATAGTATCTGCACTTATAGTGCTTACACCTAAGAAAAAATATTCAGACGAACAAGATTTATAAAAACGCATTTTTCGGCTTGACCGTGAGTGCGTTTTTATTTAATATATAAATACCGCTGATTAAACTTCGGCGGTTACATAAAAATATTTTATTTACGAAAAGAGAAAAAATGAAGAAGAAAAGAATTACAGCCGCCTTTCTTTTGGCGGCGGGAGTTTTGATTATTTTATTTTCGGGGTATAAAATTTTTATAATCAACCGTGAATATGATGTTTCCGCAAAGTTTTATAATGAACTTGCGGCAGAAGAAAATTTGAGTGATAAAAAAACGGAAACCGATAATAAAAAAGAAAGTCCCGTTGATTTTAATAAACTTAAAAACATAAATCCCGACATTTATGCCTGGCTCGAAATAAAGGCGATAAATGTAAATTACCCGGTTTTGCAGGGCGAAAACAACGACACATATCTTCATACTTTGCCCGACGGAACCTATAACAATGGCGGGAATTTATTTATAGATAATCGGTGTAAAAATGATTTTTCATCTTTTGTTACCGTGATTTACGGTCACTGTATGAAAGATAATTCGATGTTCGGGCTTCTTAACAGATTTCTTGACAATTCATTCTTAAAGGATAATAATACATTTAATATATATATGCCGGAAAAAACAATAACACCGAAAATAATCACCTGCTTTGAGACAAGCGAAAAATCCGATATTTACAAGTTACCGACAGCGGGAAACGAGGAGGAATATTTAAAACTGCTTTCCGCTGTTTCGGGTGCTGATTTTTCGTCTGTTGATATCATATCTCAAAAAATACTTATTCTTTCAACCTGTTCTTTCAGTTTTGACGGAGCAAGAACCGTTCTTGTTGCGGTTTACTGATATATTCAATACATAAAGAAAAGGAGATAAAAAATGTTTGTAAATAATAATGTATTCAGCGTACACCCCGAAAAAACAGAAACCGAAAAAGAAATGGCATCATACTTACTGCTTGAAAACAGCGGTGTGGAATATATAAGAGCGGAGCACGACGAAGCGGCTACGATAGAACTTTGCGAGGAAGTCGAAAAGGTAATAGATGCGAAAATCTGCAAAAACCTTTTACTTTGCAACCGTCAGCAGACTGTGTTTTATATGCTTCTTGTTCCCGGTGACCTTACATTTAAAACAAAGCATCTTTCGAGTCAGATAAATTCGTCACGACTTTCATTTGCAAGCGGGGAGCAGATGGAAGGTCTTTTAAACGTAACTCCCGGCTCACTTACCGTGCTTTCTTTAATGTTTGATAAAGAAAAAAAGGTAAACCTTCTTATAGAAAAAAGTCTTTTCGGTGAGAAATATTTTGCGTGTCACCCGTGTGTAAACACAGCAACGGTGAAGTTTTTAACGGAAGACCTTGTTTCAAAAGTTCTTCCGGCACTCGGCAGGGAATATACAGAGGTCGATTTAATAAATGTTCCGTCAGATGAATAAAATAATATTAAATAAATTTTGGGGGAAATAAAATGAAAGTTTTACTTGTAAACGGAAGCCCGAAAAAAGAGGGCTGTACCTACACGGCTTTAAGTATAGTAAAAAAAGCGCTTGAGGAAAACGGCGCAGAAGCCGAGATTTTTCACCTCGGAACCAACCCCGTAAGAAGTTGTATTGCCTGCGGCGGCTGTAAAAACAACAATAATAAATGCGTTTTCAATGACGATATAGTTAATACGCTGATAGAAAAAGCGAAAGACTCTGACGGATTTGTTTTCGGCTCACCCGTTCATTATTCCGCACCGTCGGGTATGATTACGGCAGTTCTTGACAGAGCGTTTTACGCCGGCGGAAAGTATTTTGATTATAAACCGGGCGCCGCCGTTGTAAGTTGCCGCCGTGCCGGCTCAACTTCATCGGTTGATGCTCTTAACAAGTACTTCACCATTAAAAATATGCCCGTTGTTTCTTCCTGCTACTGGAATATGGTACACGGTCAAAAACCCGAAGATGTTTATAATGATACAGAGGGCGTTAAAATTATGGAAACTCTCGGTAAAAATATGGCGTGGCTTTTAAAATGTATAGAAGCCGGCAAAAATTCGGGAATAGAGCATAACTGATATTGATTTATTTTTATTTAAGTGATAAAATAAAAGAAAATTAACAGAAAGCAGATGAATAAAATGAATGATATAAATTCACTCTATGAATTATGGTGTGAAAAAGCGGTAAAAGACCCCGACCTTAAAGCGGAACTTGAAAGCATAAAAGGTAAAGACGATGAAATTCTTGACAGATTTTATAAAAATCTTGAGTTCGGTACGGGCGGTCTTCGCGGTGTTATAGGTGCCGGTACAAACCGTCTTAATGTTTACACCGTAGCACAGGCAACACAAGGTCTTGCAAACTATCTTAACGAAACGTTCACGGAGCCGTCTGTTGCCATAGCATACGATTCCCGTATTAAGTCCGACAAATTTGCGGAGGTTGCGGCAGGTGTTCTTGCGGCTAACGGAATAAAAGTATATATCTATCCCGAACTTATGCCCACACCCATGCTTTCTTTTGCGGTAAGAAGACTTAACTGCTCATCGGGTATCGTGCTTACCGCAAGTCACAACCCGTCAAAATACAACGGTTATAAATGTTATGACCGCCGAGGTTTCCAGATGACAGACGAAGCCGCCGCAAAAACTTATGAATACATTAAAGATGTTGACGTGTTTACGGGCGTTAAGATAATGGATTTTGAAGATGCTCTTGCAGAGGATATGGTAGATTATATCGAGGATTGGCTCAAAGATGAATTTATCGAAGCCGTTCTTTCAAAATCACTTAATAAAGATGTTGTAAAAAAATCCGGCATAAAGGTTCTTTATACGCCTCTTCACGGTACGGGTAACAAGCCCGTTCGCCGTGTTCTTAAAAAAATCGGTGTAAGTGAACTTGAAGTAGTAAAAACTCAGGAAAAACCCGACGGTAACTTTACAACCTGCCCGTATCCGAATCCGGAAATAAAGCAGGTATTTGAAGAAGGTATTAAACAGACCGAAAACTTTAAGGCTGATTTAATCCTCGCTACAGACCCCGACTGCGACCGTGTGGGTATTGCCGTTCTTGACGAGGGCGAATATAAACTTATGACGGGTAACGAAGTAGGCTGTATGCTTGCGGAATATATGCTTTCTTCGTTAAAGGAAAAAGGCGAACTTCCCGAAAATCCCGTTACCGTTAAGACTATAGTTACTACTCCGCTTGTAAGCGTAATAAGTAAAGCATACGGTGCCGAAACATACGACCTTCTTACGGGATTTAAGTATATAGGCGAATGCATCACCGAACTTGAAGAAAAAGGCGAAGCAGACCGTTATGTTCTCGGTATGGAGGAAAGTTACGGATATCTTGCAGGTACTCACGCAAGAGATAAAGACGGCGTTGTTGCCGCAATGCTTGTTTGCGAAATGGCGGCTTTCTGTAAAATGCAGGGCAAAACGCTCTGGCAGTTTATGGAGTCGATTTATAAAAAATACGGCTACTACCTCAATCAGCTTGACAACTATGCCTTTGAAGGCGCTTCCGGTATGGAAAAAATGTCCGCTATGATGGATAGTTTAAGAAACAATATCCCCGCTGAAATCGCAGGCAGTAAAGTTGTCTGGGCGGGGGATTACAAAAAATGCGAAACAGTTGACCTTGTAACGGGTGAAAAAGGCAAAACGGGACTTCCCGTTTCAAATGTTCTTTCTTATCGCTGTGAAAACGGGAATACCGCAATAGTAAGACCCTCCGGCACAGAGCCGAAAATCAAGATTTATGTTACGGCAAAATCCGATTCACGTGAAAATGCAAAAAAGGAAGTCGATAAAATTTCCGAAGCAATGAAAGGACTTCTCGGTATCTGATATGTTTAATAACAAAAAAATTGTAAGAGGAATAGCACTTTTTCTCGCCGCATTGATGGCGGCAGGTGTTCTTGCCGTTGTTGTAAATGTTATATTTTAGGTGATAAAATGAAACTTGCAGTAGATGTTGATTTTGATAACCTCGGTTTTGACGATGTTTGCAGAATAATAAAAAGTTCGGGATTTGACGGTGCATTTACCGGTTGGGGTAAAACGGGCGATGCAGAGAAAGCGGCGGAACTTTTTTATAAACACGGTCTCATAAATCAGTCTGTTCACGCTCCGTTTTCACATATATCCGATATGTGGACTCCCGATTATAATGAAGTTCTTGAAAGACAACTTATGTGCCTTGAAGAAACGGCAAAATGCGGTGTGAAAAGAACTGTTTCCCATGTGTTTATCGGCTT
>JAZUHA010000400.1:0-8275 GCA_045641485.1 Acutalibacteraceae bacterium | reverse complement strand
AAGTGTGAACTAACAGTTATTCACAATGTGATATAATTCGGCGAAGCCCCGAAATTCCTCACTCCTCATTCCTAATTCCTCACTGAAAAAAGGGTAAATATCGGAGAATGAAGTAACGGTTATTCGCAATGTAATATATAAATCGGCACGCAGTGCCCCGAAACTCCTCACTCCTCATTCCTAATTCCTCACTGAAAAAAGGTAAATATCGGAGAACAAACTACCTGTTATCCGGGCTAAAAACTAAACGCTAAACGCTAAAAACTATAAGCATCAATCAAGAAAATCACGCAGTTTTTTACTTCTTGAGGGGTGACGGAGTTTTCTTAAAGCCTTTGCTTCTATCTGTCTTATTCTTTCTCTTGTAACATTAAACTCTCTGCCGACTTCTTCAAGAGTTTTCGGGTTACCGTCTTCAAGACCGTAACGAAGGCTTAAAACTCTGGCTTCACGGGGTGTAAGCGTTTTAAGTACTTCCGCAAGCTGTTCACGCATAAGAGCCATGGAAGCGGCATCAACGGGAGCCTGTGCATCATCATCGGGAATAAAGTCACCGAGGTGGCTGTCTTCCTCCTCACCAATGGGAGTTTCAAGAGAAACGGGCTCCTGCGCAACTCTTAAAATCTCACGGACTTTTTCTACGGGCATATCGAGTTTTTCGGCGATTTCTTCTGCGGTCGGATCCCTGCCGTTTTCATGAAGAAGCAGACTGTTTGTCTTTTTAACTTTATTTATGGTTTCCACCATATGAACGGGTATACGAATGGTTCTTGCCTGGTCGGCTATTGCTCTTGTTATTGCCTGTCTTATCCACCAGGTAGCATAAGTAGAGAATTTAAAGCCCTTTGTATGGTCGAATTTATCAACCGCTTTAATAAGACCGAGATTACCCTCCTGAATCAAATCAAGGAACTGCATTCCTCTGCCGACATATCTTTTTGCAATACTTACAACAAGACGGAGGTTGGCTTCGGAAAGCCTTTTCTTTGCTTCCTGGTCATCATTTTTAATTCTTGTGGCAAGTTGAATTTCTTCTTCCGAAGTTAAAAGCGGTACTCTGCCTATCTCTTTAAGATACACTTTTACCGGGTCATCAACCGCAACATTTTTTACATCGCCGGAATTCTGGTCTTCAACATTTTTTGCCACATCAAGGTCTATTGCAAGAGCATCAAGCATTTCATCACCGAGGTCGTCAATGATTTCGATGTTATTAGTCTCAATCGTTTCATAGAGTTTATCAAGTTCTTCAATGTCAAAATCCATTTCGAGTATAACGGTGTCAATCTCATTTGTGGTAAGTTTGCCACTTGTTTTACCCTTTTCGACAAGTGCCTTGATTTGAGGTCTTTTTTCAAATGGTTCCATATCTTTTCACCTTTCTTAAAAATCGTCGCTGTTTTGTTTTTTTGAAGAAAAAAATGCAAGAAACTCGCTGTCTGCCATATCAGACGGTTTTTTCCCCGTTAATTTTTCTTTTTCTTCTTTCAAAACACCGATACATCCCAAACATTCTTCTATTGTATTTGTTACTATCCCTTTATTTGCAAAAAGTTTTGCCGCCGCTCTCGTTTCGTTTTCGTCTAAAAGAGGCGTCAGATATTGCAAATCCACCGACAATCCTTCTTTTAAACGGTCGCAAATAACAGAGAGTATATTTTTATTTACGGGTGTAACAAATAATTCGTTTGTTAATTCACTTTCAAGTTTACGGTAAAACGAACCGTTATTTAAAAGTGTTATCAGTATTATTTCTTCCGCTTTTGCGGATTTTTTGTTTTTGAGCTGTTCCGGGTCAACTGATTTTGTAAGTAAATCAGATGTCTTTTTTTCATCTGCAAGAACATTCTTTTTCTTTTGACGGATATTACTGTCTGAATATTTTTTTATTCTTAAAAGTATTGCTTCTTTACTTACATCAAGCTCGTCCGAAAGGCGCATAGCGTAAACATCACGCTCTATAACGCCGACTGTCGCCAATATTCGTGAAGCCTCGTTAAGATAGTTTATTTTACCGTCGTCGGACGTGATATCATATTTATCTTTAACATTATTAAGTTTATATTCAATATCATTGGAAGCACCGTTTAAAAGTGATTTAAACCGTTCTTTTCCGTATGTTTTTATAATTTCGTCGGGGTCTTTTCCGCCGTCGATTTTTATAACCTTTGTTTTAATCCCCGTTTCCGAAAACAACTTCAAGGCGGCTTTTACGGCTTTCTGCCCCGCTTCGTCACTGTCGTAACAAAGAGAGACTTCATCTGCATACCGTGAAATAAGGCTGACCTGCTCCGCCGTGAGCGCAGTACCCAAGCCGGCAACGGCATTTGTAAACCCCGCCGAATGAAGAGCGATAACATCCATATACCCTTCACACAAAATCAATTTACGGTCATTACCGTTTTTTGCAAAGTTTAATGCAAAAAGTTCACGGCTTTTTTTATAAACGGGCGTATCTGCAGTATTTATATATTTAGGTTTACTGTTATCAAGTACTCTGCCGCCGAATGCTATAACATTACCTCTTACATCAATAACCGGGTACATCACCTTATTGCGAAAAGCATCGTAATAATATTTTTTGCCGTTTTTCTCGGAAACACGGACAAGGTTCGCCGCAACAAGTTCGTTCCGCTTAAACCCGGCATTCAAAAGATGCTCCGTAAGGTCGTGCCACCCGTCGGGAGCGGCACCGAGACCGAAGTGGGTTATCATTTCTTTAGACACACCTCGGTTTATAAGGTAAGAAAGTTGCCGGTTACCCTTTTCGGTATACAGTGTTTCGTGAAAAAACTTCGCAGCTTCACGGTTTGCTTCGTAAATCCGCTTTTTAAGATTTGCACCGTAATCGTTATCCTGCGTTTGCTCGTAATGAATACCGGCTCTGTCGGCAAGAAGTTTTACGGCATCCGTATAGTCAAGGTTTTCTATTGACTTTACAAATGTAATTACATCTCCGCCCGCACCGCAACCGAAACAGTAATATGACGATGTCTCGGGGTAAACGGTAAAAGACGGCGTTTTTTCATTATGGAAAGGACAAAGCCCCATAAGAGTTCTGCCCCGTCTTTTTAATTCGACATAAGAGGATATTACGGTTTCTATATCATTTTTTTCATGGATTTCCTCAAGAAACGAATCGGAAAAACGATATTTCAAACTGACACCTCCCGTAAAATTCAGTCGTTCCAGGATTTCGGTATAAATAAATTCGTAAATGTTTTTACCGCATAACTGTCTGACATACCGGAAATATAATCACAAGCCGCTCTTTCGGCGCCGTCTTTTTTGGCGATATTAAAATAGAGTTCGGGCATTGCTTCCGGTCTTTCGGAAAAATATGCGAAAAGTTGTTTTATCATTGAATCGGCACGCTTTTCCTCGCTTTTGCAAACGGGGTTTGTATAAACACTTTGGAACATAAAATCGTGAAGTTCAAAAAACGCTTTTTCAACTTCAGAGTCCATTTTTAATTCGCTGTCGGTATTTTCAATAACGGAAATTGTTAATGTATTTATTCGCTGGGCTTTTGTGTATCCCAATACAAAATGAGTTGAAAACGGCAAATCGTCTTCCGTAAGAACGTTTCCGCGTATAGCATCGTCAATATCGTGGTTAATGTAAGCGATTTTATCGGCAAGTTTAATTATTCTGCCCTCTAAAGTATCGGCTTCTTTGCCTTTTGTATGGCAGACAATGCCGTCTCGTACTTCGTATGTAAGGTTAAGCCCCTCGCCGTCACGCTCTAATTTATCAACAACTCTGAGGCTTTGTTCAAAATGAGTAAAACCGCCTTCCAATACATCGTTTAACGCTCTTTCACCGGCATGTCCGAACGGAGTATGCCCCAAATCATGACCGAGCGCTACTGCTTCCGTCAAATCCTCGTTAAGACAAAGCGAACGTGCTATTGTACGGGCGATTTGCGAAACTTCAAGCGTGTGAGTAAGCCTTGTTCTGTAATGAACATTACCGGGCGCCAAAAACACCTGCGTTTTATCCTTAAGACGGCGAAAAGACGATGAATGTATAATTCTGTCTCGGTCTCTTTGATAGTCCGTACGAACGGGACACGGCTCTTCACTGCGAAGTCTGCCCTTTGAATTTAAACACAAAGCTGCATATTCGGAAAGCGTCTGTTTTTCACGAAGCAAACTTCTTTCCCTTATAGTATCGCCCACAAAATCGCCTCCTGTATATAAATACAAGCGTATTTTAAAAATACCTCTTTTTTTTGACAAAAAATTTAATAAGTAAAAATATTTTTTACAAATTCCGCTTTTACACTGCCGTTTGTAATATCGGAAAGTTTTGTTTTAAAAGATTCTTCTTTTTCTTTCGGAATACTGAACTCAACATAAACATTCTCACCGAAATCGTCGGAAATAATAACACCGCCGTACTCTTTAATTAAAGTTTCGGCTTTTCCGTAAAACATATAAGAAGTGAGAATTTTTAAAACACTGCGGTTTTCAAAAGTTACAATACCCGAAGCCTCTACGGCAAGTTTTGCGGAATGTGAATACGCCCGGACAAGTCCGCCGCCGCCGAGAAGAATACCGCCGAAATATCTTGTAACAACAACAGCGCAATCTGTAAGGTTTTCTTTTTTCAAAACATTAAGCACGGGTATTCCGGCTGTTCCCTGCGGCTCGCCGTCATCGGAAAAGCGTTCAATATTGCCGTTTTTTAAAATATAGGCATACACATTATGTTTTGCATCGTGATATTTTTTCTTTAAATCGGAAATAAATGTGAGTGCTTCTTCTTCTGTTTTAACGGGACAAACCGTTCCTATGAACCGTGAGCGTTTTTCCGTAAACTCAACGGAAGCGTATTTTTCGACAGATTTATACTGTTCTTTCACAAAACAACACCTCAAAAAACAATAATACAGCAAAAAGACGGTAGAATTCTACCGTCTGTTACGCTGTTATATAACTTACTTTGAGAGGTTATATTTCTTGTTGAATCTGTCAACACGTCCGCCTGTATCAACAAGTTTCTGTTTGCCGGTAAAGAACGGATGGCATTTAGAACAAATATCAACACGCATACCGTCTTTTGTGGATGCGGTTTCCAACACAGCACCGCAAGCACATTTAACCTGTGTAGGTGCGTATTTGGGATGAAGTCCTTCTTTCATTTATGTCACCTCTTTGTTATAAATACACATTAGCAGAAGAATATTATCACAAACGAAAGAAAAATGCAATAGTTTTTTAAAAATTTTCGGCTTCAACGCAAATATTTTTACAATCTTCTTTTCTTACGGCAATTACACTGCCTCCGACAAAAAATGATATAATATCACCGAACGGACTTTTATGAACGGGGATAACCACACTTCCCCTGCCCATTCCCAAATCGGTAAGTCTTTTATTCAGTTCTTCCCGACAGTTAAGAGAAGAAACTATACATTTTTTATTAAACGGTACTTTTTCCAATGTATATATATCGTTTTTTATCATAATATCACCGCCGTTTTTTATAAACCGGAAAGTTGAAAAAATTTCATTGCATTTTTTATAATAAATGTTACAATATAAATAGTATTCGGAGGTGTAAATTTTATGAGCAGAAATAAAAGAGATTTTTTCGTTTGCTGTTTTTCTTATTTAGTCGTAACCGTTCTTGATCTCGTCTTCACTTATATAGCCACACCAAACCTTTTACTTGAGGGAAATCCGCTTTTTAACAATTTCGACTTCGGTTGGGCGGGAATGATTATACTGAACATAGTAACATATATCGGTTATGCCGCCATGGCTTATTATGCTTTTATTAAGTACAAATCACCCGTAACAAACGAAACGGATATGAAAAAATATCTCGCTTATATAAATTACGGCGATGCAGATAAATATGTGCCTATGATGTGGAAACTCCCGAAGCACTGGGGTCCGCAGACAGCCTGCCTTTGCTGGTCGGTTGTAATAGCACTGCCGTTTTGCAGAATGATTATTGTTATTGAATGGTTTTTGATGATTATGAGAATAAGAGCACCTTTATTTTACACGATAGTTGCTATGTTTCCGATGGGCAGAATCGATATTTTCCTTGCCGTAATTGCCGCATGGTGCCTTTCATTTGTATGGATAAAGCGTGAATTTAAGAAAAACCTCATTGAGATTGAAAGCAGAAAAGAGAAAATGGCAGAATGATACCAAACGAATTTAAAGAGAAAACAGAAAACATTGCATTTGATATATTCGCCCGATTTAAAGATGAAAGCAAAGTCGTTATTTCGGTTGACGGGTATGCCGCATCCGGAAAAACCACTTTTTCCGCTTATCTGGGTGAACTTTTAAACGCCGATGTTATACATACAGACGATTTCTTTTTGCCCGCAGAATTAAAAACACCCGAAAGACTTAACGAGCCGGGCGGAAATATTCACTATGAAAGATTTAAAGAACAGGTAATTGACAACTTGAAAAAAAACAAAGCGTTTGCATACGACAAATACAACTGCAAAAATCCGAAAGAGAAAAAAAGCGGCTTTTTTATGAACAGAAAATTCACAATTATTGAGGGTGCATATTCCTTTCACCCGTATTTCGGAGAATATGCCGATTATAAAATCTTTATTAAATGCTCCTTTGATGAACAAAAAGCACGTATTTTAAACAGAAACGGCGAAGAAATGTTGAAAAAATTCACAGAAATGTGGATACCTATGGAAATGAAGTATTTTAAGGAGTTTGATATAGAAGAAAAAGCGGATACAGTTTTTAGAATTTAGCGTTTAGTTTTTAGCCTGAATAACCGGTAATTTGTACGCTCATATTTACATATTTCAGAGTGGAGTGTGGAGAGTGAAGAGTGGAGTTTCGGGGAACGGCAAGCCGTTCCGATTTATAACCGATTATGTATATCAATAAGTTATCGTGTTTATTTTGGGGTTTAATATAAACTGTCAGTTTTAACATATTAAAAAATCAACCGATTTATTATTCTGATTTTAAGGAACAATAAATCGGTTTTTAAGTTTATTTAATTGTATCAAAAAGATAAATATCGGAGAATGAAGTAACGGTTATTCGCAATGTAATATATAATTCGGCGAAGCCCCGAAACTCCTCACTCCTCATTCCTAATTCCTCACTGAAAAAAAGGTAAATATCGGAGAATAAACTGCCTGTTATTCATAAAGTAATATATAATCGGCACGCAGTGCCCCGAAACTCCACTCTTCACTCTCCACACTCCACTCTGAAAAAAGGGTAAATATCGAAGAATAAACTGCCGGTTATTCAGTCTGAAAACTGAAAACTGAAAACTGAAAACTGAAAAATCTAAAAACCCAACGCTATTTGTTCTTTAAGTTCGTTAACTCCGAAGCCGTTTTGTGAGGAAAACGGGATTATTATAAGATTTTCGCCGTATTTTTTCAGTTCGTCTTTCAGCGCCGCCACTCTTTCGGTGAACTCGGTTTTATTGAGTTTATCACATTTAGTGGCAACAACGATAAAAGGGATATTCATACTTTTAAGAAAATCCATCATCATAAAATCGTCTTCCGTAGGTGTATGGCGGATATCGACAAGCTGAACTACAAGCCTTAAATCTCTGCCGGATTTAAAATAGCCTTCCATCATTTCAGCCCAGCGCCGTTTTTCGCCTTTTGCAACTTTTGCATAGCCGTATCCCGGCAAATCCACTATCCGCACATCACCGCACCTGAAGAAGTTTATTGTTATTGTCTTACCCGGTACGGAAGAAACTCTTGCAAGGTTTTTTCTGTTAAAAAGTTTATTGAGCATAGAAGATTTTCCGACATTGGAACGACCTGCAAAAGCGATTTCCGGGCAAGTTGAAACGGGAATCTGCGAAAGAGTTCCGAAAGCGGCTTCAAACTCTATTTTATTATAATTCATAAATTACCTCTTGAATATACGGGAACAGATTTGTTTGTAACCTCTGCGCCGAAAATATTTTTTGTTTCGGCAGAAAAAACATCTTCCGTCGTATTTTCGTTATTAAGTGCAAGTACCAGCACTTCACAAAGAGATGAAACGGGGATAAATTTGATTTTTTCCTTTACAACACCGTCGATTTCTTCCAAATCCGCTTTATTACCGCACGGAATTAAAACAGTCGTTATGCCGTTTTTATATGCCGCCATTGATTTTTCACGCAGACCGCCTATCGGTAAAACTCTGCCCCTTAATGTGATTTCACCCGTCATGGCAACGGTGTTTCTTACGGGAACACCCGAAAGTGCGGAAACAAGTGCGGTAGTTATCGTAACACCTGCCGACGGACCGTCTTT
>JAZUHA010000399.1:0-2429 GCA_045641485.1 Acutalibacteraceae bacterium | reverse complement strand
TTTCCGGTATATATGATAGTATGACTTTGCGAGGTAAACCGGATTATTACTTTCAGGAGGTTTTCTTATGAAAAAAACAATATCTCTCTTGTTGGCTTTAATTATGATTATTTCTGCTCTGCCGCTTGTAAGTGCGGCAAGTACAAGTGACCTGACTTTCAGATTGAATGACGATTGGATGTCTTATTGTGTTTCGGGGTGCAAAAAAACTGCCGCAGGAAACCTCAATATACCGTCTGTATATAACGGTAAACCTGTTACGGTTATAGGCGAAGATGCATTCAACGGTTGTGAAAATATTACTTCTGTTACAATTCCGGAGTCTGTAACAACTATAGAAAATCTTGCTTTTGAATTTTGTACGGGTATATCTTCGATTTATATTCCGAGTTCGGTTACAGAAGTCGGTTACGGCGCTTTTGTGGGATGTATCTCTCTTGAGTATATTGAAGTTTCGCCGTATAATGACTTCTATTCATCACAGGACGGAGTTCTTTTTAATAAAGATAAAACCGCATTGATAGTTTATCCCGGAATAAAATGCGGTGCATATACGGTTCCCGGTACCGTAATGTATTTATTTCCGTTTTCTTTCTACTTTTGTACAGGTCTCACATCATTGACTATTTCGGCAAACGTAACGGATATAGGTGATTATGCGTTGGTGTTCTGTACCGAACTTTCCGCCGTAAATGTTTCATTAAACAATCTGTACTATTCTTCCGAAAACGGGGTTCTTTTCAATAAGAATAAAACAAAATTGATTTGTTTTCCGAGCCGAAAAAACGGCTCATATACAATCCCGGGTACTGTAAATGAACTATCCGAAGGAGCCTTTTCATTTTCATCGGCTCTTACATCGGTGTCTCTTCCGAACGGTTTGAAAACGATTGGTGACAATGTATTCTGCTATTGTGAAAGTCTTACGAAAATAACGGTTCCGGCTACGGTAACAAGCATTGGTGAAGGTGCTTTTACGGGTTGCACAAGTCTTGCGGCGGCTTTAATTCCGTCAAGCGTTAAAACCATAGCCGAAGATGCTTTTGAGGATTGTGATAACCTTACGATTTTCGGTGAATCGGGTAGTTTTGCACAAACATACGCAAAATCTTTTAATATTCCGTTTAAAAAACTTTTATCATCATATTCCGTTAAGTTGGGAACGGTTTCAAATACTTCAAAGGGCGTAAAATTATCCTGGTCCGCTTTACCCGGTGCGGAAAAATATATAATATACCGCAAGTCGGTTGATTCTTCTGCTTATTCTTCAATAAAACCCGTTTCCGCAAATACCGTTTCTTATACCGATACCACAGCCAAAAGCGGAACGAAGTATGTTTATACGGTACGGGCTTCAAATGAAGGCGGAAAAAGCGGATACGACAAAACGGGTAAAACGATATTCTTCCTTTCCGCACCGACAACAAAGGTTGTTAATAACAGCGGTGCCGTAAATGTTTCGTGGGGAAAGATAAGCGGTGCAAAAGGATATGTAATCTATAAGAAAACAGGTTCGGGCAGTTATAAAAAACTCACAACGGTAAAGAGCGGTTCAACCGTTTCTTATAAAGATAAATCCGTAAAGAACGGTACAAAGTATTCATATTATGTTAAATCATATAACGGAAGCACTTACAGCGGCTATAAGTCGGGTGTTTCAGTTGTGTTTATTTCCGCCCCCGCAACAAAAACAGCAACAAAAAACGGTTATGTAAGTGTTTCCTGGAATAGAATCGGCAATGCGAAAAGTTATGTAATATACAGAAAAGCAGGCTCGGGCAGTTATAAAAAACTCACAACGGTAAAGAGCGGCTCAACCGTTTCGTATTCCGATAAATCCGTAAAAAGCGGAACAAAATATTCGTATTATGTAAAAGCATATAACGGCAGTAACTACAGCGGATATAAATCGTCGGACACATTTTTGTACCTCGGTACACCCGCAATTAAGGTTTTAAAGAAAACAAATAATCAGGTATTTTTCGGTTGGAATTCGGTTAACGGCGCAACAAGTTATCAAGTTCAGTACCGTAAATCCGGTAATTCGTCGTGGAACAGTAAAACATTCAAAAATTCCAATTCCGCTGTAGCAACAAATTTCTTCGGAACGTATGAATGGCGAATAAGAGCAGTGAACGGCAAAGCAAAAAGTGCTTTTTCAAAAACTATTAAAACATCTTTGTAATATATAAGTAATTGTTGCGGTTATTTGCAAATTTCTCTTGACTAAAAAACCTATATGTAATAAAATAAAAGGCGGAATATTGTAAAATTTCCGAAAGGAGTCAGATAAAATGAACTATTCACTCGAAGTAGAAAATATGTGCGTAGTTAAACAGGGACCTAACCACGGTCCGGCACCCATTCCCGAAGAGGGCAAATGGATAAAGGCAAAAGAAGTAAAAGATATTTCCGCTTATACTCACGGT
>JAZUHA010000398.1:0-9496 GCA_045641485.1 Acutalibacteraceae bacterium | reverse complement strand
CCGAACACGACCGCCGCCGCAACGCCGACGACAATCACAAGGCTGCCCTCGGACAAGGTCGATGCAGTAAGGTCAGAACTCTGCTCCTCGCCGCAGTTGGCACAAGTATTGTTGAAAGCGTGGTCTAAGTGAATATAAACACGGTTTTCGTTTTTGATGAAAACGTCCGAATCAGCGGCACCTTCAACTCCTTCGACGTCGACCGCACTGATAAAGCTCATTATTTTACCGGGATCTTTGAACATTATATCCAAAAGCGCGCCTTTGTGATAATGGACTTTGCCAATAGCATTTTCCGCAAATTCGGATGATTTCATCGTACCGTAAAGGTCGATTTCCGAACCACCATCCCCGGCGGAAGTGATCAATGTTGCTCCGGAAGATACGGTCAAATGACTCGCTTTCGTAAGTTTTTTTGCTTCAACTACAGCGCCCGGGTCAAGCGTCAATTCATTCGGCAGGAGAAATTCTTCGGCTTTGATAGTCACTCCCGACGGAACGGTGAGATGAGGATATTCTTTTAACGAGATTTTTTTCGCCGTTACGGTCGCGCCTTGTTGGAGAAGCAATGTACCATCTTTATATATGTTAAGATCGCCTGTTGTGAGTTGAGCGTTTTCTCCAAGCACCAGCAGGCCGTCAACCAACACCATGTCGTATTCTTCCGATCCTGTAATGATTTTTATCTCATTGGATTCAATACTCAGTTTCTTTTCATCATCAACCGAAATAGATTCCTCCGCGCTCGCCGGAACGGCAGACACGCAGAACATTGTGGCAAGTAAAACCACCGTCAAAAGTAAACTTACAAATTTTTTCATAATTTTTTACTCCGTTTCTGAAAACTGAAAACTGAAAACTTCACTCCTGTGCGGGTTTCGTTTTCTTCTTCACAATAACAAGTGCCGCAACGCCGGCGAGTGCGAGGACAGCCACAGCAATGATGATCCACAGATTGCCGTCCGAGAGAACGGAGCCTTCGCCGCTTCCCTCCGGTGTTGAGCCGGCTTCGCTTTCGTCCGTTATTTCTTCAAACTCTGCTTTTACGGTGACGTTACTGCAAGGCATCGTGAAGGTGTACTTCATCGGATCGGTTTCATCCTGCGTCAGGGCGATTGCCGCACCGTTTTCAGCCACGACAGACAAACTGTCCGCTTTGAGCCGATAGCCCCCGGCGGGCATCACCGTGACGGTGACGGTTTGATTCGGCGCGGTGTAGGTTTCTTCCGGGAAGCAATCCTTGTCAAGCATGATCGTGCCGTTTTTTCCGGGCTGATCGTCAACGACGTAGGCTTCTTTGGCTTTTTTTTGCAAAACAACTTGGAGCCAAGCACCCACTGTAGGTTTATAAACGTTGCTCATACCGTCAGGAATATAAAGTATAGACTTCGCGTTTTGATTAAAAAGAGTCGTAAGATCCATCCAGTCAGGCGGTGTTTTTGCTTTGACCGTTATGCTTGTTAAGTTTGAGCAATGTTCGAACACACCATTTCCAATGCGCGTTATGCTCGACGGAAACGATATACTTTCCAAATTTATGCAGTTTTGGAAAGCACCATTGCCAATGCTTTTTACGCCGTACGGGATGGTGATACTCGTTAAACTTGTGCAACGGTCGAACGCACTGTTGTCAATGCTCGTCACGCTTGACGGAATGGTGACGATTGTTAAATGTGTGCAGTCTTCGAACATACCATCGCTAATGCCCGTTACGCCGTAAGGAATCATGACGCTTTTCAAACCCGAGCAATTGCCGAACGCAGAATTACCAACGCTCGTCACGCCCGACGGAATGGTGACGCTTTCCAAACTTGTGCAGCTGCCGAACGCAGAATCACCAATGTTCGTCACGCCCAACGGGATGGTGATACTTGTTAAACTTTCGCAGTAGTTGAACGCAGACTCACCAATGCTCGTTACACCGTCCGGGATCGTGACACTTGTCATTTTTCCAAATTGATAAAAAGCATAATCCCCGAGCGTGGTAATGCCGGGCTTGACTTGAACGGTGGTTACGGTCTCTGCCGCACTATGCCACGGGCGGTCTTCATATGTGTCAATATCATAGTTCGGCATGGCGCCCTCGCCGTCGATGATCAGCTTGGTGTCGTTTTCCGTAAGCTCCCATGTGATATCGGTGCCGGGTATCGTCTGCGCCTCCGCACTCGCCGGCAGGGCAAACACGCAAAGCATGGTGGCAAGCATAAGTGCCGTCAAAAGTAAACTTACAAATTTTTTCATAACTCCTAACTCCTAACTCCTCACTCTTCTACTGTGTTTTTCTTTTTCTTTCTGCCGAGGAAGAATCCGCCAAGCCCGAAAACTACCGCCGCCGCAACACCGACAATAATCGTCAAACTACCCTCGGACAAAGTCGAAGCGGTGGGAGGCTCGGTTTCGGGTGTTGTTTCGGGTGTAGTTTCTGTTTCAGCCGTCATTTCTTTATCGCAGACGGCACAACGAGTGATACTTTTTTCGTGCGTGCATTGCCACTGACAGATTTTGCACTTGCCGTCTGCCGTAAAGCCTTGATCGTGTGTGCATTGCCACTGACAGAGGTTGCATATTCCGTCTGCCGTAAAGCCTTGGTCGTGCTGACAGGGATATTCCGCAGTGACAAGGTACGGTAATTTGCCATAGATTTTCGTGACTGTTGTTTTGTAGTTTTTCAAACCTTCGGCAAAGGTTTTTGCTTTTGTTTCATCCGCAAATTTTACTTCGATTTTTCCGCCGTGCAAAAGGGTGATATTTTGAGTATAGCTCGGGGTGCCGGAGGCGCTCCACTCACCTTTTAGCGTTCCGCCGATTTCAAGTGTTGCATTTGTATCAATCTTCAAATAATTGAAAAATTCAACGGTACCGCCGGACTTGACAATCAGTTTTCCTTGGACGGTCGTACTCGATTTTGCCGTAACCGAAGCACCGGATTCGACAGTCAATGTTCTAACGAAATTAACGGTTAAAGCTTTGTTAAAAACAATGTTTTTTCCGCTTATGACGGTAGCATCACCGTTTATGGTTACAGAATCATCATAGGTTCCGCTCAATTCTCCGCTCAAATCCAACGCCGCCGCCGGAATCGCAAATACGGTAAACATTGCGGCAAGCATAACCACCGTCATAAGTAAACTTACAAATTTTTTCATCTTAAATCCCACCTTTAATAATAATGTCGGTAATTTTTTTAAAAAGTTTTAAGATTACTTTACATCGTGGCCGGTTTGGTCAAATTTTGTATATATGTAAAGGCAGAACATCATTCCGAGAAAACCTGCAAGCGTGGACGGCCAAAATACAGCCTTAGCACCTTCGTAAAGCCCAAAGGCACAGGCAAGTCCGAAATGGATAAGCTCCACTATAACCGAAGCCACCGCACCGGTCAGAACATTGTAACGCTTTTCCTTTTTGATAAACAGATGAATGGCGGCACCGAGAATACCCGCAACAAGGCAGGCAATCGAACAGGAAAACCGTGCCGGACCGCCTACAAAATAACGGTAAATTCCGCCGATCAGAGCCGCACCGATTCCGGCGATAGGTCCGCCGACCATTCCGGCATAGAGCGGCGGCAGGTTGCGGCAGTTACAGAGCAGACCGTCCACCTCGACTGCGGAAACACTTGCGTATATTGAAAGAATACCGAAAACAAACGCAAGCAGAAAACTGTGCGCTGTTTTGTTTTTCCGGTGCAGTTCACTTCTTTTTTTACTGCTGAAAAACAGTGCGGATATTGCCGCAATTACTGCGGCGGAGCCGATAGTTGTAGTAAACATGGTGAGTATGTTTTTCATAAAATTTTCCCTCTTTCCAAAAGCTTTTGTTAATAGTTTTTCATTTTCTTAACACTTGAAATCCGATACTTTTATTCGTCCGAAGCCGCAGGTTTCTTTTTCTTTTTAACAACTACAACTGCAGCAACAATGCCGAGGACAACAACCGCAACAACAAGAATTATCCAAAGGTTACCTGCGGAAAGTACGGAGCCTTGAGAATTACGGTAATCATTGATTGTTGCTTTGCCGGTTTTACCTGCACCGATATCTTCGGCTTCTATACCGGCAATTGCAGTTATGTTGCCGCCGTATAAATTTATTGTACAACTGGACACAGTTTTTTCCACTCTTCCTTCGCCTTTTCCGCTGCCGATACCGGCTGCGTAATCACCGCCCTGTGCTTTTATGTTTCCGTCTTTAATGGTAACGGTTGAATGTCCTTCGCGTCCGCTTCCGATGCCGGCTCCGCTGTCACCGCCATAAGCCTCTATATCTCCGCCGTTGATATAAACGGTTACATTTCCGTCTTGTCCGCTTCCGATGCCGGCTCCGTAATTACCGTAAGCCACTATATGTCCGTCGTTAACGGTAACGGTTGCTTTTCCGCTAAATCCGCCTCCGATACCGCCTGATTTACTTCCGGCACGAGCCAATATATCTCCGCCGTTAATAATAACGGTTGCATCTCCGCTAAATCCGCTTCCGATGCCGGAATCACTGTGATCACCGCAAGCCTTTACAACACCGTTATAAACAGTAACGGTTGCACTTCCATCATTTCCTCCGCCGATATCAGCTCCGTTGTCTCCGCCGCAAACTTCAATATTTCCTCCGCAAATAACAATATTTATGTTACTCTCTCGAGACCATCCGCCTATACCGGCACACTCCCTCGGTGCAGAAGGAACTTTAATATATCCCATTGTGTTATTTGCGGATGTATCAATATGCTCTGATACAACAGTAAGAGTTTTATCCGGATGAACATGAATACCGCCGGAAGTTTTAATACCGCAGTTATCAAGCAGAACAAGAATTACATTTCCGGTTACTTCAAGAGTAGCGCCGCCCAAATCAATGTTTCTGCGGACAACCCACACACCGTCAGTCAGTTCACAACCGGGTGTTACGATGTTATACAGACGGCTGTCGGTTAAAGGTACGGTTTTATTGTCTTTATCTGCATATTTTGCAGACCAGTTTTTGTGAAGCGTATAATGCTTATAGCCGTCTTTGGTTATGTAATCATTATAACTGTCCCAAGACAGATTGGATAAAAAATTTGTTCCTCTGTAATAGATGTCATCTATTTTTTCGTCATAGCCGAATGCTTTTTTCGCCAATTTTTTCATAGATGTCGGAATCTCAATACTTTGTAATGCATAACATTTGTAGAATGCACCGTATCCGACTTTGGTTACGCCGCTTTCAAATGTAACATCCACAAGTCTCGGGCAGTAATAAAATGAATATTCACCCCAAAATTTGTCGTTATTACTCGGTGCGGAAACATAAACCGCCGTGATATTTGTTTCTGAGAAAGCGTAATCTCCGATATACGAAGCGTTTGCAGGTATTTTTATCTGTCCGCCTATGTTAGCATAGTAAAAAGCACCGTATTCAAATTTTTTAAGAGATTCCGGGATTTTTATTTTTATGGAATCAGACTGCTCGGTTCCGATTTCTCTGAAAGAATATACTCCGACAGATGCAACATTCTTACCTATTGTCAGTTCCCTTATGTAATAAAAATAAGACTTCCTACCTTGGTAACTCCGTCTTCTATAACGAGTTTGGTAATCGTTTTATAGGAATACTTCCCGTCAACGTAATACCAGGGTGTTTTTTTGTAACTGCTGTAGTCATCCATAGCACCGTTTCCGTAAATACGCAGAGTAGTACCGTTCAACTCCCAGTGAACATTGCCGTTGTTGCCGCATGTACCCGATGCCGCAGATACGGGTAATGTCATAGCCGAGAACACGGCACATAACATCAGCACCGTTAAAAATAAACTTAAAATTTTTTTCATAATCTTTCCCTCTCATTTTCTTAAAACCGTTTTTTGAGTTTTCGGTTTTCAGTTTTCAGTTTTCAAAATCAGAGCAATAAACTTATAAATACATTGCACTGAAAACTCAGTTGTTCTTTTTCTTCTTTTTAACAATAACAATCACAGTAACAACCGCAACAACTACAACCGCAACAACAAGAATAATCCACAGGCTGCCGTCTGAGAGCACGGAGCCGAAGTGGTAACCATAATAGTCAAAATACTCCTCTTTCGGCTCAATCAGGGTTCCGTTTTCGGCGATATTGATATTGCCTTTTGAATATGCAAATGAGGGAACTTGACCGTAGTCAAGATTGCCGTATAGTTCAATCTTCCCTTTGTTGGTAAAGTCGGCTTTTACCTTTATCGTCACATTTCTGCCTATAATAAGTGTACTGTTTTCACTGACACTTAAATCACTGCACTCGTAATTGCCGGGTTTATTTATAACGCAGTTGCCGGTAATTTTTATACCGAATTCCGGTATAACTTCTTTAAATTGAGATACATCGAAAGAATCGGAATCGGTATTCGGCTCAATGAGGGTTCCGTTTTCGGCGATATTGGTATCACCTTTAATCGTATAGAAGGGAGTTTGACTGAGGTCAAGCCTGCCGCGCAGTTCAACCTTTCCGAAGTCGGAATAATAATCCGTTACCTTTACCGCCGCATTTCTGCCGATGATAAGTGTACTGTTATTATTGACAATGAATTGTTCGCAGGTATAACTGCCGGGTTTACTGATAATGCAGTCGCCGGTAATATTTGTGACATTTTTCGGTGTCACTTCTTTAAGAGCGGATATATCGGCAGAACCGGAATCGGCATTCTGCAGTTGAACCCTCAACCGGTAGGTCTTGTCAGCCTCTAAACCGCAAGAAAAACAGAAATTTCCGTTTCCTGCCGAGTGTAAAGAATCCGATGCGATTTCTGCTTTTCCGCAATACAAAACCGCCGCCAGTCTTGCAGCGTGGGGTGTATCCTCGGATAAATCAGATATAAATGTGTAGTCACCGTCTGCGGACGGGGTAAAGTCGATAAAAGTATATACCCTTCTTGTCATTTCCACATGGCAGGTGCCCGTTCCGGTTATGGCCGCCGCAACTTCTTCACTACCTGCCGCCATTGCCCCAAGCGGCAACACGACGGCAAGCATAATTACCGCTAAAATAATACTTGTAAATTTTTTCATAAAAAAATCCCCCTTGTTTTATGCCTTTACTTTTTATACGAGTGAAATCGGGAAAAGGCTACTGTATTTTTGAACTTTTTTGAAAAATTTTCAAAAAAAGGTAAATTTACCCAACACACAGATGCATAAATACAGTATAGTATTTTAAAACGTGTTTGTAAAGATAAATCAAAACAAACAAACGGTAAAAAGGCAGTCAGAAAGAAACCTATTTACCGTTTTTCTTAATATGTTATTATTTTTTCGTTAAAAACAGAAAACTTATCAGCGGCTTAAGTCTTCTATAAACTCGTCAATGATGTTTTTCTTTACATGCTGCATCACGACGATGTGTGAAAGTTCTCCGCCGTATTCCGGGAGAAAACCGTTTGCAAGGCAATATTTCTTCCGAATCCACTCCGGCGGACGCTTGAAAAATACAGTATTACTGTACGGCATATGCCATGCGGGATAACCGATTTCATCGAATTTTTCCTGCAGATATCTTGTGTTTTCAAGCATGGACTCGGCTTCTTTTTCAAAAGCCTCATATCCCATATGCCGTAAAATCCAATAAAATTTAAGCGGTGCCACAGCACTTCTTGAACAGCTGATAAGCGGCATATCGTTATGAAGATACTCTACCTTTGCCGCTCTTTGCGCCTCTAAAACATCTTTTCGGCTCAAAAACAAACCGCACGGCTCATCAATGCCGAAAAACTTATGACCGCTTATGGCTATTGAGTCGTATCCCTGCTTTTCCATGCTGACAATATCTTTATATTTTGTAAACGGGAAATATCCGCCGAACAGAGCGGCATCGAGATGTTTATAAACGCCTGCGGGTTTTACCTCGTCCAATACTTTTCCGATTGCCGCCTGGTCATCTGTGGCTCCCATAAATGTGGAACCGATGGCAAAAACTATTAACGCAGGTCTTGTCGGGTCAAGGTTTTCTCTTAATGAGTCCGGATCCATACGTCCGAACTTGTCATAATCAATCATTCGGGTTTCAAGATTCTGGACATCGCATAAACGGGATGATGAATAATGGGCTTCCTTGGAAATATAAACAATCGGAAGCATTCCGGTTTCTTTTTGAAGTTTCTTTGCACCGAAATAAATTCCGTGCATATTTCCGTCTGTTCCGCTGTTCGTAACAAAGCCCCATTCCTTACCCTCCGGTATACCGTACAACGGGGCAAAGGTCTGAATGACCTCCCTTTCAATCAAAGTGGCATTTAACAGAAACTGTTCATCGTCAAAAGGATTTCCGACATTATTGGTCGCAATATCACACAGTCCCGTTTTGGCGTACCATTCGCCGAATCCGGATATGTTCGGATATTGGCAAACAGGATACCCGATGCAATAATCCACCTTTTTGTAGAATTCTTTAACAAGTTCAATCAGTCGCTCTTCAACTTCCATTTTTAAACCTCCGTTTTTCAATCTTTTATGATAATTATAACATATTTCATAATATATTCAAAACGATTTTTTCGAAAATGCAAACTTTTATTCAATTATTGTTTCTCCGAGGAAGTCGGCTGTTCTCCCGCCGCATTGACAAAGGACAGGTCTTCATCCGAAAGCATAACTCCATCGGATTCGGCTTCTTCTATAATTTTCGATAACTTTCGATTTTGCTCGAATTTTTGAAAATCAAAAAGTTTTTTAATTTTTTGTTCGGTATTTTTCATAACGGTTTCCTCTTTATTAAGTTAGGAGTGAGGAATTAGGAGTTAGGAGTTAATGTGCAGGCGCATTTATAATTTGTCGAAACTCCTCACTTCTAACTCCTCACTAAAGCGAAGCCCCGCTTCGCCCTGCGGGGACTCACTGACCTACTCCATCAGTTGTCCATGGGAGCGGGAGTGATCCTGACGCCGGCGGCGACAGAGGAGAGTTCCTCGTCCGTAAGCTTTTCGCCTTCCTCTTCTGTCTGTACTTCTTTCTTTACCTCTTCGGCTTTAGTTACTTTCTTTTCGTTGTCTTTCATAATATTTCATTTCTTTCGCAATATGTTAACTTAAACCAATTATGCATTATGCATTATGAATTGTGCATTGAAGCAACGCCCTGCGGGGACTCACTAAACTACCACAACTGGCTGAATTTTGCCGGCGGCATTGACCTGCGCCAGTTCCTCATCCGTCAGCTGTACGCCTTCCTCTTCGGTCTGTACTTCTTTCTTTGCTTCCTCTTCGGTCAGCTTTACTTTCTTTTCGCTGTCTTTCATTGTAATTTGCTCCTTTCTTGTCATAAGCCTCCCTTTACACAAGGGAGCCTTTTCTGAAAACTGAAAATTGCTACGACCGTACATGTAATTCGGCTCGACTTAAAGCTAAAAGTCGGTTATTGGGTAAGTGTAGTTGTTGTCGGTTCCAATGCCTCCGGTAACCTCGGCAATTTCTTCCTCCGTCAGTTCTTTGAGTTTTTTATCAAGATTTTTTACCTCTTCTTTGAGTGCTTCTAACTCTTCTTTGCTTTTCATAG
>JAZUHA010000397.1:0-5639 GCA_045641485.1 Acutalibacteraceae bacterium | reverse complement strand
TGCGCGGCGACAGCGAGGTGCTGGAAAAATATCCGCTTGAAAAGCTCGCAAGCGAAAATCAGCTTAACGCCTACCTGCACAAAGGCTTCTGGAAGCCCGTGGATACCCTGCGCGAAAAACTGCAGCTTGAGGATATGTGGGCGAATAACAATGCACCTTGGAGGGTGTGGTGAAAAATGAGTAAATATTTAATTGTCAGCGATGAATTTTATCCATATGATAATGCCTCTACAAACTGTTTGTCACATATTATTAGCGAGATTGTAAAACAAAGAAATGATGTGACAGTTCTTTGTTGTTCCTATTCTAAAGACTTGCCTTTATGTGAAAAGAAAGACGGTTATTGTATAAAAAGAATATATATGAATCCCTTTCAATTACGGTATTACAAAGATTATCCTCTTGCTGGTGAAAGCTTCTTCAAAAGTTTCTTTCATAAAGTAATTGGTTTATTGTGTGGAGTGTTGAAAAGGCTCAAATATTTCGTAAAATATGAATTTGTATTAAAAAACAATAATTTTGATTACATACTTTCCATTCATTTCCCGCCAAAAAATAATGATATCGTCTTTTCGTTTCCTTTAAAAAAAGAGAAATGGATCGTCCTTTACTTTGATCCATATGTTTATAATAAAACTCTTTCCAGAAATGTCGAATTAAGAAAAATTAAAGAAAAAATTTGGATTCATAAAATTGACGGTATTGTAAATTTTGATGGAATTTCGCAAGAAAATGAGAAGAACAATTATTTCCCATACACACAAAAAAAGCATTTAGATATTCCGCTACCCAATTTAGTTCTTGATACTTTTGATAACAATAATATAAGTTTCCACCAAAAAGTCATCATTTGTTATACCGGAATGTTTTATGAAGATATCCGTAACCCGAACGCTTTCATAGATTTATTTTATTCTGTAAATTCGCAAAAGTATTCTTTTGAATTTTACGGCGATTCTTGCAACTACTTGGAAAATCATTATAAAAAACTACCAGAATGTTTTATTCTTAAAGGAGCAATATCTGCCGAAGAATGCAAAAAAGTTATTTGCGATTCTGACATTTTATTTAATTTGAGCAATAAGTGTACAAATCAAATACCGAGTAAAGTTTTTGAATATATTTCAACCGGAAAACCGATATTGAATTTCTATTATTCAGATGAAGATCCCAGCTTGAAATATTTTTTGAAATACCCCAATGTTTATTGTCAAAAAATTGATGAATGCTGCAATATTGAAAATGTATTAGAAGAATTAAAGAGTAAAGCAACACTTTCACAAAATATGTTGGCAGAAATATATTCTGATGTTGAAAGCAAAAATATAGTAAAACAAATTATCGACTTTATTGAAAATTGCTGATTGGTGTTTACTTATGAATAAATATAAGTATCTTATTAAAAATATTATAAAATTTGCATTTGGCAAAGGTATTACTTCAGTTTTTAATATTTTACTTGTGGCATATTATACTTCACATTTATTGAGTTCTGAATATGGTGTATATGATTTGCTTCTCGGTAGTGTTGGGGTAACTGTCCCGATAGTGTCATTAAATATTCACGATTCGGTACTCTTGTTTACTTTGGAACACAAACTACATAGATGTGATATACTAAATGTTGCTATAAAGATCATCTCATTAAATTCCTTACTATATTGTTTGGTTGCGGTCGTTTTGATGTGTACAGGAAAAATAAATGTAATCCAAGTTCTTTTTTTGACTTTTGTAAATCTATTCCAATCCTTGTATTACACCTTTTCGTATTATTATAGAGCGATTGATAAAATTAAGTCTGTGATATTGGCCGATATTTTGAATTCGATTGTTGTATTTGGTACTTGTATATTGCTTGTTCAGTTACTTAAGCCAACTGTTTTAATTTTGTACATCTCGTATTCGTTAGGATTGTTTGTGGCGGTACTGTTTTTAATTTGCAGTGGTAAATCTTTCTTATATACGAAGTTACCCAAAATCGATAAAACCGTTTTAAAAGAAATGAGTTTAACGGCAATCCCATTGTCGTTAAACTCGGTACTGCTCGGGGTAATCGGAATGTCATCAAAATGGTTTTTAACATATTATAACGGTGCTTCGGTTAATGGAATTTTCGCTTTTTCAAATAGTGTTCCCGGTATATTATCTGCATTGGTCATGGTGTTTACAAATTCTTGGTCGATTTCAGCTGTAAAAGAATTTAATGGAAAAGATGATGATAGTTTTTTTTCGCAGACATACAAAATGTTCACCTTTATTCTTGTAGCGATTTGCTCAGTTATGTTGATTTTGACAGAGCCGATATGTAAAATCTGGTTTTCAAATGAATATATAATGGCATGGAAATACACTCCTATTGTATTAGTTTCTACGGTTTTTTCATCGTTGTGGGGGTATTTTACCAATATATTTATAGCAGCCAAAAAATCATATATTATAACCATCTCAACACTTTTAGGTGCTATTTCAATAATAATATCAGATCTTGTTTTGATAAAAGATTATGGCGCTTATGGTGCAGCATTTGCAATGCTGATTTGTTATATGTTTATGTTTATATTCTGTAGAACTTGTATTGGTAAGTCTCTTGTAATAAAAAACAATTTTTCTGGCGGTATTAGTTTAGCTATGCTTGTGTTGCAAATGTGTTTTGCTAATGTGGGTATAATAACATTTTGGCAGCAGTTCATTATTTTATCTTTAATTATTATTTTTAATTATTCAAATATTATTTATGGTTTTAAACAGTTAAAGTTATTTTTAGGAGCAACCAAGGAATAATAATTATTTAATTTGTGAGGTAATTTATGAACATTTTATATCAATGCAATGATAAATACGCTCCGTTTTGCGGTGTATCAATTACAAGTTTGTTTGAAAACAATAAGAATGCAGCTGAAATAAGTATCTTCATTCTTGGCGAAGAAATAAGCACAGAAAACAAAGATAAATTTCAAATTCTTGCAAAAAATTACAACAGAAGCATCACTTTTTTGGGAACTGCCGATTTAGTAAAAAAACTTGCGGATTTGGGTATACCGAAATATCGAAATTCGTATTCTGCAAATTTTAAAATGTTTGTAAATGAATTTGTGCCCGACAATGTTGAACGCTTGCTTTACATAGACAGTGATACGATTGTTTCCGGTGATTTGAGTGAACTATTTAACATGGATATGCATAGTAAACCTATTGCAATGGCACAGGATTCGTTAGTTACAAAGCACAAGGTTGAAATAGGTATGCAGAAAAACGAAAAGTATTACAATACAGGTGTAATTCTTTTTGATGTAAACGAATGGAAAAATCAGAAATGCTCCGAAAGAATAATTGAACATACAAAAACCCTAAGAGCACACTACCCCGCACCGGATCAGGATTTAATTAACATCGTAATAAGAGAAGAAATTGCAGAATTGCCGCCTGAATACAATATGGAGCCGGCTTACTATATGTTCAGCACCGACACATATTACAAAGTATTTAAAAACAAAGCATTTTATAAACCCGAAATTCTTGAAGCCGCAAAAGGAAATGAAAAAATATATCACTTTTTCAGAATAATGGGCGAGTTTCCATGGCACAGCGGCAATATGCACCCGTTCAACGATTTATTTGATAAATACCTTGCAATTTCACCGTGGAAAGATTACCAAAAGCAGCCGTCGGGCATTTCTGCGGTTTTTAAAATTGAAAAGTTGATGTATAAATATATGCCGCGATATTTATTTGCTATTGCATTTCATTTTTCACATATTTACTTTATGAGTAAATCCGAAAACCTTAGCAGGAAAAACCAAAATAACAAACTGATGTAATTTGTTTTGCGTATGCAACAATGTAAATACATTGAAAAATCAAAATTGAAGGCGAGGTAAAAAATGCAACCGTTAATATCCGTAATTATCCCCATTTACGATGTTGAAGATTATCTTAATCGTTGCGTAGACAGCGTTTTGGCACAGACTTATCAAAATTTAGAAATAATACTTGTGGATGACGGGTCGCCCGATAATTGCTGCAAAATTTGTGATGATTATGCTGAAAAAGACAGTAGGGTTATAGTAATACACAAAGAAAACGGCGGATTATCATCTGCACGAAATAAAGGAATTGATGTTGCAAGTGGTGAATACATCACTTTTGTTGATAGTGACGATTGCATTAACCGTTATATGATTGAGCATTTATATTCTGTGCTCAAAATAACAAAAGTGGATATGTCAATTTGTCTTTTAGAAGATTTTTTTGATAATAACACACCAAATTGCGCAAACTGTTCAGCTGACTTAGAATACAAGCTATACAGTCGTGACGATTCAATATTTTTTTTCGATTCAAAAAACCGTGTAAACGCTATTTCTGCTTGCGGAAAATTGATGAAGAAAGAATTGTTTAAAGATATTCGTTTTCCCATAAATCGCCTGTGTGAAGATGCGGCGACGATGTATAAGGTGTTTTTTGCTTCAAAAAATGTTGTTGTTTTGTGGCAAGACTTATACTTTTATATGCACAGGCAAGGCAGTATTACACGGCGGAGAATACCCACTACTGAAGCTTCACTGCTTGCATTTGACGAGTTTATTGAATTTTGTACCAAAAAAGTAAAAGATGAGATTTTGAAAAGTAAATATATTGATATTATTGTAACTCTTAAAGCAAATACAATTTTAGAAAACTATTATTTTTCTGTTGTAAGAAAAGCGGATAAATCTTTTGCCGAAAAGCACAAAAAAATGTATTATGATTTATTACCCGAATTAAAAGAGCGTGGTTTGCGAAAAATACCGTATCGTATTTTTGAAGTTTCACCCAAACTGTTTGTTTTGGCAGTAAAAGTTTATTATAAACTAATTCACAGAGATGCTTCATAATTTTGAATTTCGTTATCTTCATACAAACATCTACCTTCTCGGAGCATTATTATGATTACTGATTTCTATAAAAACAAGCGCGTGCTTATTACCGGCCACACCGGCTTCAAGGGGGCGTGGCTGTGCAAAATGCTTGCGGATGCGGGCGCAATTGTTTCCGGCTATGCGCTCGAGCCGCCCACAGAGCCGTCGCTTTTTGCGCTTGCGGGCATCGGCTCGCTTGTGCATTCGCACATAGGCGATATACGCGATTTTGATTCGCTGCTTGCGGTCTTCGAAGCCGAGCAGCCCGAAATCGTGTTTCACCTTGCGGCGCAGCCCATTGTGCGCGAAAGCTACAAAAATCCGCGCTACACCTACGAAACCAATGTTATGGGCACTGTGAATGTCTGCGAGTGCGTGCGCCTTTGCGGCTCGGTCAAATCATTTTTGAACATTACCACCGACAAGGTGTATGAAAATGCAGACCTTGACACGCCGTTTACCGAGGATATGAAGCTTGACGGCTTCGACCCGTACTCCAACAGCAAATCCTGCTCGGAGCTTGTAACGCACAGCTATATAAAATCATTTTTCAACGATGCGAAAATCGCCGTATCTACGGCGCGTGCCGGCAATGTGATAGGCGGCGGCGACTTTGCTGCGGACAGGCTCATTCCCGACTGTGTGCGCGCCGCGCAGGCGAAAACCGATATTATTATAAGAAACCCGTATTCCACACGCCCGTTTCAGCACGTGCTCGAGCCGCTGAAAATCTACCTGACT
>JAZUHA010000396.1:0-22299 GCA_045641485.1 Acutalibacteraceae bacterium | reverse complement strand
AAAAAGATAACAAAAGAAAAAATGTACACATACAAGGCAATAAATATTGAAATAGATGAAAGCGTATATGATAATGTAGAAAAGTTCTATAAAGATGTTTCTGCCCCTGAAAAGTTATCCCTTAAAGTTGGTGCATTGGTTATGATGACCAAAAATGACACTGATAATAAACGTTGGGTAAACGGAACAATGGGGGTAGTATCACACTTAACAGAAAATTCAGTATCTGTAGCAATAAATGAAGTAATATTTCAACTTACACAAGAGAAATTTGAAGTTACTAAAGCCGAATACGATGAACAAACAGGCAAAATAAATTACCGATCAGTAGGCTCTATGTTCCAGTTCCCGCTCATACCGGCATACGCAATTACTATACATAAAGCACAAGGACAAACATACAGTCGTCTTGCTTGTGATGTTTCAAAATGTTTTGCAAGTGGTCAAACTTATGTTGCACTATCACGCTGTAAAACTCTTGATGAATTGTATCTTGCGAATCCGCTGAAATCCGGAGCAATAAAAACCGATAACAATGTAATAAATTTTTATAATTCTTTAATAAAACACGACTTCTTTTAGATTTGTATTTTTTTCAATATCAAATTCATGTTATTTTTTGCAAATTCGCTTAACGAATATGAACGAATGCGTTCTTTTGCAATACCGGGAACAACAAACCCGTTAGCTGTTAATTTAACAAGACGGTTAATTACGGTTTTGTTATTTACGCCGATTTGTTTGCTGATTTCCATAGGTGTAAATTCATAAATTTTGTTATTCAAAAGATGTAACAATAAATCTTTTTCTTTTGAGTTTAAAAACGATAAACTTCTGCCGATGTTTTCTTCAGAAGAGTTACCGGCTGTTTCGCAGGCTTTTTTTGAATAGAGAACAACCATACGAAGAAAATAATCAATCCAAATTTCCGGATGCGGCGGATTTTCTCTGCCGGAGTAATAAAGTGCAGGCAACCCCATTTGAAGTGAATTGTAATATTCATCTGCATCGTATGCAAAATATTCCTCCAAAGAGCCTATCCCGTTAAATCCGTAGCCGTAGTAATCCAAAATATACCCCGACATAAGTCTTGCCGTTCTGCCGTTGCCGTCTTCAAACGGGTGAATTGTAACAAGTTGATAATGAACTACCGCCGCAATAATCAAAGGGTGGTCGTCTGTTGTATTTACATAATCGACAAGTTCGTCAAGAAGTGCCGGTATCTCGCTGTATTCGGGCGGTATATATTCCGGAACACCTGTTTTTGAATCATAAACCGCAAATAAAACTCCGGGCGGCATTTCTCCCCTTAAACCTGTTTTTTCTTTTGAAGCACCTTTTTCAACAAGTGCCTGAACTTCAAGTATCATTTTTTTTGAAAACTGCTCTTTTGATTTCAGTTTTTCTTCTAAATAATTCAGAGCCGAAAAATAATTTCGTATTTCCTGCTCCGGCTTTAAAAAATGCTTATGTTCGTCCCGTTCTAATGCTTCATTTGCCTGTTCTTCCGTCAACGGGTTACCCTCAATCAGATTTGATGCATACGAACTTTTCTTTTTTGAAATTTTACGCAATCTGTTCTGAGTTATTTGAGGTAAAGTAACTGATTTTAAAGAAAACTTATTTTCATCAATAACGGAAATCTGTTTTAAAATACTGTTCGATAAAGTTACTTTTATCATTTTTTAACCTCCGTGACTTATTGAATATATTATACCTCAAAACGTACGGAATTTCCACTATTTTTCCACTGTTTTTCCACTATTTTTGAAAACGTCCGTAAAATCAACCGTATTTTTTTACGGTCGGTTTTACGGACATTTTTTGACTGTATTTTTAATTTGCGGACATTTTAAAAACTTTTACATTGATTCGGGGGCATCGACTTTAAGTATCGAAAGCACATTTTTCATAACCGTTCCCGTACATTTGCAAAGGAAAATGCGGGATTGTGTAAGCGAATCATCGTCTGTCATAACACGGCAGGCGTTATAAAAACGGTGGAACTTTGCGGCAAGTTCCTGCGCATAATGCGTAATTTTTGCAGGGTCATAAGTTTTTGCGGAAAGAACAATGGTACCGGGAAGCGATGATATGAAACTTATCAGGTCTTTTTCTTCTTCGCTGTTAAGAAGTGCGAGTTCTTCTTTTTCGGGAACACGGACTTTAATTCCGTCATTTTCCGTTTTTCTTAAAATACTGCAAATTCTTGCATGTGCATACTGGCAGTAATAAACGGGATTCTGGTTAGACTGTTCCACGGCAAGACCGAGGTCAAATTCCATGGTACTGCCCGCTTCACGTGTGTTAAATAAAAATCTTACGGCATCTATGGGAATTTCGTCAAGCAGGTCAACAAGCGTTACCGCTTTTCCCGTTCTTTTTGACATTCTTACCGCTTCACCGTTTTTCATAAGGCTTACAAGCTGCATAAGAACAACATCAAGACGGTCGCCGTCTATTCCGACGGCTTCCATAGCGCCTTTCATTCTTGCAACGTGTCCGTGGTGGTCTGCACCCCAGACATCTATAGCGGTATCAAAACCTCTTTTTTCGAGTTTATTTCTGTGATATGCGATATCTGCGGCAAAATATGTGGGATTGCCGTTCTGTCTTATTAAAACATCGTCTTTAAGTTCAAGTTTTTCTATTTCCTCATCGGTTTTACCCTGACGCTTTAATATTTCCGTCTGAACTTCTTTGTTTTTATACCACAAAGCGCCGTCTTTTTCGTAAGTTTTGCCGTTCTTTTTAAGAATTTCTATTGTTTCTTTGAGTTCGCCGTCATTATGAAGAACGGATTCGTTGAACCAGCGGTCATAATCAATACGGTATTTTGCCATAGCAGATTTCATTGTGGCAATATTTTTCGGCAAAGCAAAATCAACAAGCGCTTTTCTTCTTTCTTCTTCGGATTTATCAAGAATATCTTTACCGAATTTTTCCAGGAATTCACCTGCAAGGACTTTTATATCGTCACCGTGGTAACTGTCTTCGGGAAGTTCAATATAATCTTCACCGTAAACGAGTTGCTGAAAACGGATGTCAAGAGAAAGTGCGAATTTATCAATCTGATTACCGGCATCGTTTATATAGAATTCACGGAAAACATCATATCCCGCCCAACTGAGTACACCTGCAAGGCAGTCACCGAGAGCGCCGCCCCTTGCGTTACCCATGTGCATAGGTCCCGTGGGGTTAGCCGAAACAAATTCAACATTTATTTTTTTATTGTTTCCGAAGTCACTTCTGCCGTAGTTGTCGCCTTTTTCTTTTACTTCGTTAAGAACATCGGCGTAAAAATCGGGTTTCAGAAAGAAATTTATAAAACCTGCTCCGGCGGCTTCGCACTTAAGAAAATATGTGCCCTCAAGATTTATTTTTGCGGTGATTGCCTCGGCTATTTTACGGGGAGGCATACGAAGTGCTTTTGAAAGCATAAAAGCGGCATTTGCGGAGTAATCGCCGTTCTTTTTATCGGCGGGAATTTCCGCTTTAAATTCCGGCACGCACACTTCGGCGAAAATGCCGTCTTTAATATTTTCGTTTACGGCATTTTTAACCGCTTCGATTATCTGATTTTCTGTTTTGATAACGGTACTTGTCATAAAAAACATCCTTAATTTAAAAATTTAACGCTTATATCTATTTCGTTTTCCGAAAGAAATTCGGAATTTATGTCTATTGTATAATTCATTTTGATTTTTCCGCCGTATTCGTCAAAAACGGCTTCGGTTTCTTTTGCAAAAACGCCCATCATCAAACTGCCGTAGGGCGTTTCGTAAATGCAGTTGTGCCTTACGCCTTTTTCTATATCGAGCCGGGCATTATAGTCGCCGCTTCTTGTCATGGTAATATGTTCGGGTGTGTTTATGAGAATACTGCTTTGTGAATTGCCCAGTTCTTCGTCGGGCTCGCAATATTCAATACATATTCCCTCGGGCGTTTTTTTCAGTATTCCCTCTGTGGTGATTTCGTATGTTTCGGGGATTTCACCGTCGCAGGTCTGCTTTGTTACCATGCTTAATAAAATATCTTTTAATTCCATTATTTCTCCAATGCGTATGAAATAAGTTTGTCAATAAGGCTTCCGTACTCAATTCCGCACTGACCGAAAAGTTTCGGGAACATACTTATTGATGTAAATCCGGGAAGTGTGTTTAATTCGTTAAGACAAACCGTCCCGTCATCTTTAAGGAAAAAGTCTACTCTCGAAAGGCCTTTGCAACCCATCGTTATATAAGTTTTAATTGCGGCTTCTTTTATTTTTTCTTCTGCTCCGTCGGGAAGTTCTGCGGGAATTGCAAGACCTGTGGTGCCGTCATTATATTTTGCGTTGTAGTCGTAAAATTCGGCTTCCGGCAAAATTTCACCGACACATGAAGCAACGGGAGAATTATTGCCCATTACGGCGCATTCAACCTCTCTGCCGACTATAGTTTCTTCAAGTACTGCTTTGCTGTCGTTAAGAAAAGCGATTTTTACGGCTTCTTCAAGTTCTTTTTCGTTATGTGCTTTTGTGATACCAACGGAAGACCCCGCATTTGCAGGCTTAACAAAAATCGGGAAAGAAAGGTATTCGATAATTTTCTTTAAGTCAACTTTACCGTTATTATATTCGTACTCCGTAAATGAAGCCCATTTTGCCTGTGTGATACCGGCTTCGTCACAAAGAGTGTTTGTAACGGCTTTGTCCATACACATAGATGAAGCAAGAACACCGCAACCGACATACGGCACACCGGCAAGTTCAAATATACCCTGAATTGTACCGTCTTCTCCGTTTTTACCGTGAAGAACGGGGAAAACAACATCTATCTTTATTTTTTCATAACCGTTTTCTTTTAATACAACAAGAGATTTGTCTTTTTTATCTGGTGATAAAAATGCGGGAGTCACACCGCCCTCGTGCCATTTATCATTTTCGATATCGTCAATACTTCCGTCATACAAAAGCCAACTGCCGTCTCTTGTAATACCGAGTTTTATAACATTATACTTTTTCGGAATGTTTCTTAAAACGGATGCAGAGGAATGTAAAGAAACTTCATATTCGCTTGAACATCCGCCGAAAATAACAAGTAAATTCATTAACTGTCACCTTTAAATAAATATTCGACATTAAAATCTAAACTATATGTTATCACAACATACCGTTTAAATCAATCACAAAATAGTATGATATTTTTCGGTTTCTCTTTACCTTTTTGAGCAAAAATGTTAAAATTACTTTATTAAACCGAAAGGATGATATTATTATGGAACTTTCAAAAATACTGTCTTATGCCGACCACACGCTTTTAAAACAGGATGCCACATGGGAACAAATAAAGATTGTGTGCGACGATGCCGTTAAATTTAATACCGCAAGTGTCTGTATACCGCCGTGTTTTGTAAAACAATGTAAAGATTACTGCGGTGGCAGAAAGAAAATATGTACGGTTATAGGACTTCCGAACGGCTACAACACAACTGCGGTAAAAGTTTTTGAAACGGAAGATGCCGTAAAAAACGGCGCAGATGAAATTGATACGGTAATAAACATAGGTATGCTTAAAGAAAAGCGCTACGGCGATATTCTTAATGAACTGAAAGAAATAAAAAAAGCCTGCGGCGGCAAGCTTTTAAAGGTAATTATCGAAACATGTCTTCTGACGGAAGAAGAAAAAATCAAAATGTGCGAAATAGTTACCGAAGCGGGCGCAGATTTTATAAAAACTTCAACCGGATTTTCTTTCGGCGGTGCAACATTCGGTGACATTGAACTTTTTTCAAAACATATAGGCAAAAATGTAAAAATGAAAGCCGCAGGCGGTATAAAAACGCTTGAAGATGCCGAAAAATTCATTGAACTCGGCGCTTCCAGACTCGGAACATCAAGGATTGTCGCCATAGCTAAAGAGTCTTGACTGTTTTCTCACCGGTTTGTTATTTAATCCCTGAAATACAAATCCCTTGTATAAACCTTTTCGATAACATCTTCGATTTCTTTATTAAAGCGGTTTGCGATAATAACATCGCACATATTTTTAAATTCATCAAGATTATTTACAACACGGCTGTTAAAGAATGTTTCTTCTTTCATAGTCGGCTCGTAAATTACAACCTCAATACCCTTTGCTTTTATGCGCTTCATAACGCCCTGAATTGAGGACTGTCTGAAATTATCGCTTCCCGTCTTCATTGTCAGACGGTAAATGCCGACGGTTTTCGGATTTTTTTCTATTATCCTGTCGGCAATAAAATCTTTTCTTGTGCTGTTTGCGGCAACTATTGCGGAAATGATATTCTGCGGAACATCATTATAGTTTGCAAGAAGTTGTTTTGTATCTTTGGGGAGGCAGTAACCGCCGTAGCCGAAAGACGGATTGTTGTAGTGTGAGCCTATTCTCGGGTCAAGACCTACGCCTTCTATAATTGACTTTGTATCAAGCCCTCTTACTGCGGCGTATGTGTCAAGTTCATTAAAAAACGATACTCTTAAAGCAAGATAAGTGTTTGCAAAAAGTTTTACGGCTTCCGCTTCCGTCGGATTCATATATCTTACTTCAATATCTTTTTTTACTGCGCCCTCTATTAAAAGTGCGGAGAAAGTTTCCGCCGCTTTTAAAAGACGGGCGTTTTTTACGGGAACACCCACAATAATACGGCTCGGATAAAGGTTGTCGTAAAGTGCTTTGCCCTCTCTTAAAAATTCCGGGCTGAAAAGAAGATTGTCGCAGAAATATTCTTTTCTCATATTTTCGGTAAATCCCACGGGAACGGTTGATTTTATAATCATCACCGCATCGGGGTTTACATCAAGTACATTTTTTATTACGCTTTCCACAGACGAAGTATCAAAATAATTTTTACTTTCATCATAATTCGTGGGTGTGGAAATAATTACAAAATCAGCATCGGAATATGCTTTTTCATAATCTGTGGTTGCGGTAAGATTAAGGCTTTTTTCGGAAAGATATTCTTCAATTTCCTTATCGGAAATCGGAGATTTTCCGTTATTTATCATTTCAACTTTCTGCGGTACGATATCTACCGCCGTTACGGAGTTGTGCTGTGAAAGAAGCACGGCGAGCGAAAGTCCTACATAACCTGTTCCTGCTACTGCTATTTTCATTTTGTCAGCCCCTTTAAAGTTTTATATTTTATATCATTTCCAACTGTCTTTCATTAACCCGAAATATTTTCCTTTATACATCAATACGCTGTCTTTTAACAAGTTCCGCAAAAACTCCGTCTTTTGCGACAAGTTCGTCATATGTGCCGTCCTCGGCAATTTTGCCCTTGTCAAGCACTATAATTCTGTCGCACTGTTTAATAGTGGAAAGTCTGTGTGCAATAACTATTCTTGTGCATTTAAGGTTGTCAAGCGAATCCGATACTATTTTTTGAGTAATATTATCGAGCGCCGATGTCGCTTCGTCAAACATAAGGATTTTCGGTTTCGGAGCTATTGCTCTTGCAATCATAAGACGCTGTTTCTGACCGCCGGAAATACCTCCGCCGCCCTCGGTAATATATGTGTGCATACCCATGGGCATACTTCTTATGGAATCCGCCATACCTGCCATCTCGGCGGCTTCCCAGGCATCATCTAAAGAAAGCTGCGGAGCGGAAATAACGATATTGGAATAAATATCGCCCGAAAAGAGTTTGCCGTTCTGCATTACCGTACCTATGTTTTTTCTGAGTGATTTAAGGTCAAGCGAGTTTAAATCCTTGCCGTCATAATAAACGGCGCCTTTATGCGGTTTTTCAAATCCGAGCATAAGTCTCATAAGGGTTGATTTTCCGCAACCCGTTTTGCCGACTATTGCAACATACTGACCGGGTCTTATTTTTAAACTTAAATTGTCTATAACATTCGGTGAATTTTCATCATATCTGAAAGAAACGTTGCAAAGTTCGATATTTCCGGAAAGCCTTGTTACAACATTTTTCCCGAGTGAAATTTCCGGTTCTGCATCAAGAATGGGTTTTATCTGATTTATTGACGGTTTAATAGTGGATATTTCCATAGACATTATAAGCACGGTGGAAATAGCACCGTTTATCATTGCATAGGCTACATTAAACGCCATATATTCGGCTACACTTATATTTGCTTTAACGGAAAAAAAGTAAATCGCTATTGTTCCTATTAAAGTAACAGCTGTAACAAGCGGAGCATTTATCTGTGCAATAACAGGCGTATTGTATCTGTAATCCGCTTTTTCTTTATATATTTCCGCCCATTTTGCAAAGCTCCGTTTTTCCGCACCGGAAAGTTTGATTTTCTGTATGCCGGAAAGAAGTGCAAAAACAAAACCGTTTTCTTTTGCATTAAGTTCCAATTCTTTGTTTTTATATTTAATCTGCTCCACCGAAGCAATAATAAATATTACAAGTGTAATTATTACAGTTATAATAGCCGGTATCAAAAGTGCCGGGGCATAGTTTACAATCTGGAAAAAATATATTGCAGAAAATATAACAGTAAGTCCACATGAAAGCACTATTGATGTAAGTGTGGTGCAAAGTATTTTAAAGTGACTGATTTTTTCCGCAAGTTCACCGGAATTAAAAGGCTTGAAAAATTCAGCCGGTAATGACAGCATTCTCATCATTGCCGCCGCTTCGGTAGCCACATTCATTTTTGTGCTTATTCTTGATAAAATCAGTTGTTTCACTATTTCGATAAGTTTTGTTGAAATTGTCACACCCAAAAGAAGAACTATTGCCGCTAAAAACAAAGTCATCTGCTTATCTTCAATAACCCGACCGAATATTACATTGTTGGCATAAGTCGATAACATTCCTATTAAACTGACTGCCGCCGTCGCAACTGCAACTGCAATATAATCCGCCGCAGAAACGGTAGATAAAAAATATTTTAAAAGGTCTTTAACCGTAAGTTTTCTTAACGGGAACGGTTTGTAAAAGCATATAGCCTCATTTGAAATATTGTCGGCGTTCTTTTTTGTTATGCGTACGCTTTCTCCGCTTAAATAATCAAAATATTTATATCCCGAAAATCCCGACGGAATAAGCGCTATTATTCTGCCGTCTTTAAGTGTTCCGAGTAAGGGACCTATACCGTTAAGGTACCACTTGTCGCTGAGTGTAACACTTCTGCGCATAATTCCCGACGGTCTTAACAAAAACTCAAGTTCGTCATCCAAATCGGTAACATCAGACGGTATTTCCTGCGATTTTATGTGAAAATATTTAAGAATATCGTCAACTGCATTTTTTGTCTGTTTTGTTTTATCGTTTACGGCATCTGCCGAAAACTTTTTGCCCATAACAACGCTTGACATCTCGGAAAAAGCGTCTGAAAATATCTCGTTATCGTTTTGTAATCTCTCTTTAATCTGATCATCAAAAATTCCCATAAGAACACCTCCTTATTCGGTAGTAATAAGTTCTGTATAAAGTCCGCCGTTTGCCATAAGTTCTTCGTGTGTGCCTCTTTCCGCAACCCTGCCTTTATCCATAACTATTATCTCATCGCAGTCACGGATTGTAGAAAGTCTGTGTGCAACGACAATGCAGGTAATACCTCTGTCTTTTATTGATTTAACAACATCATATTCCGTTTTTGCATCAAGTGCCGAGGTTGCTTCGTCCATAATTATTATTGTGGGATCCTGCGCAAGGGCGTGGGCTATCTCTATTCTCTGGCGCTGACCGCCGGAAAAGTTTTTGCCGCCCTCCATAACCTGACTGCGATAACCGCCGTTTCGAGCCATAATATCGTCGTGCATCTGTGAGTCTCTTGTAGCCATTATAACTTCAAAATCTTCTATGGAAGTATCCCACATTTTTATGTTGTTCATAACCGTGTCTTCAAAAAGAATAACATCCTGGTCAACAACGGCAAGAGAACTTGTAAATACGGCTCTGTCTATTTCGTCTGATGATTTACCGTCAAATGTAATTTCTCCGCTCCACGGTTTATAAAGACCGGAAATGAGTTTTGCAATTGTTGATTTCCCGCAACCCGATGAGCCTACAAACGCAACTCTTTTACCGGGAGTTAGTGTAAGACAAAAATCTTCGATAAGCGGTTTATCGAGTTTTGAATATCCGAAAGTGACATTTTTCATTTCCACTGCGCCCGAAAGTTTATCGTACGAAGCATCGTCCGACGGAGGAGCATCGGAATATTCAACATCGGGAGCATAGTTCATAACATCTTCTATACGCTCCATATTTGTGCGCATTTCCTGTATTTTCTGACCTGCGGAAATAAAACTTTTTGCAGGGGTGTTGAATGAGTTCATAAAGCCCTGAAATGCGGTTATCATACCTACGGTAAATTCGCCTTTAATAACAAGATACACGCCGAGCATAATTACGGTTATATCCGCAAGAGAAGACACAACTTCGGGTACCGCTCCGAGGTACTGGTTTATTCTTGCATATTTTACTTCCTGGGTATTTACGCTTGCCTGATAACCTGCCCATTTTTCGTAATAGCCGTTTTCCGCACCTGATGATTTTATTGTTTCAATCATTTCAATACCGGTCACGGTAATACCGGAAAGTTTTCCGGCGTCTCGCATCTGAACACGGGTGATATTTATTCTTTTTTTGGAAATTACCCTTGCTACAATGATGTTTATTAAGGTTGCCGCTACGCCCACAACGGCAAGAGGCAGACTGTACCGTATCATTACGAACAGATATATCACGAGCATTGCGGCATTCATAAGCATCGGTGCAAAGGTCTGTATAAGTTCTTTCGCAACATTCTCATTCTGGCGCTGTCTGTTTGCAATATCGCCTGCCATACGCTGTGAATAAAAATCCATCGGCGTTCTTAAAATATGCCACATATATTCGGAGTTGGCAACTATTGAGAGTTTACCCTCTATTTTGCTTGAATGTAAGCCCTTAATACTGCCTACAATAAGTTCAACAAGCATTACTGCGAACATAGCACCGACAAACGGCTCTAACCACATGGGACTTTTGCCTGAAATAAGTCTGTCAATAAAAATGCGGGAGAAAGCCGGTTTTATTATACCTATAAGGGAAAGTATAACCGTTATAAGAACGGTAAAAACCACGGCACCGGTGGTACCCGTAAGCCTTGTTTTTACAAAGTTGAATATTGAGTGCTGTTCACCGCCCGGCTTGAAGTTCTCACCCGGCTCAAACTCAATGCATATTCCCGTAAAACTTTTATCAAATTCGTCCATAGATACCGCAACGGTACCTTTTGCGGGGTCGTTTATAATCGCTTTATTCTTTTTGAAACCGTCAAGAACAACAAAGTGGCTTAAATTCCAGTGAATTATGCACGGGAATTTCCCCGTTTGCTGAAGTTCACCCGGCTCATAACGGAAAGCCTTGGCGTTAAGTCCGTAACTTCTTGCGGCTTTTAAAATATTACTCGCTTTTGAGCCGTCCCGGGATACGCCGCAGTCTTTTCTCGTCTGCTCAAGAGGAACAAATCTTTTGTAGTATGCAAGAATCATTGCAAGGCTTGCCGCACCGCACTCCAAAAATTCCATCTGCATAACTACCGGCACTTTTGCAACCTTTTTTCCGCTTACCGGAGACGGTATTTGTGATGTTTTAGCCATAATCACTCACCTCTGCCGATAAGAAATGATATCGGTTTTACAGTGTCGGTAACTATTGTTGCCGTATATATTCCGTCTTTAAGCCCGTCTGCGGAAACAGTAACTTCATAAGCCCACTCGGGCGGGTCTAATTTATAGACTGTATATTCGTCATATTTTTCTTCAAGATATTTACGGGAAACGGGTTTTTCGGATATTGAGACAACTTTTCCGATACCCGTTACGGTATTGCCCGTTTTGATTTCGTTAACATCTTCAAGATAGCAGACTATTTTCCTGTTTTGTGCTACGCCCGTAACCGTTACGGAAGTCTGAAGACTGCCGACAAAGCCCCAGACAAATGCGGAAACAACAAGAATAACCGCTATTGCAAGGACAATCCAGATGCTTACACGTGTAACCTTTATGTAGTCGTTAAGCTGTTCCGGAGATGAAACCTTCTCAAGGCTTTGCTTTCTGAATATACTTTTCTCCATATAAATACCCCCACTGATTTTTTATATATAATGAGACATTTTATTATATCACACAAATTTTTGCAATACAAGACTTGTAAGAAAAGAACCGTTATAGTAAAATGTGCAGGTAAAATGCGATATTCTGATTTTGAGGAGTAATATTATGCCCGAAAACGAAAGAATAATTGAAGAAAACCGTTTTGAAGAAGTCAAATCTTTTATAGAACAGGACACGGAAAGATTAAAAGTCCTTATAGAAAAATACCGTGACCTTGTAAAAAAACAGGGCAGTAAATTTAATGAGGACAATCCCAACGGCGGTATGTATTCCGGTATGGAACTGACGCAACTTCATTATGAAATGGAAAACGAGATGCTTCGTGCCGAGGAAGCCCGGAACGATATTCATTTTTACAAAAAACTCATTAAAGAGCCGTATTTTGCAAGAGTGGATTTTACTCCCGACAGAACAAAGCGTTTACAGAAAATATATATCGGTTTAAAGACTTTACAGGACCCCGAAACTTACGAAACATACGTTTGTGACTGGCGTGCTCCCGTTGCCGCACTTTTTTACGATGATTTTGACGGCAGAGCGTATTTTGAAGCGCCCGCAGGCAAAATAGACGGCTTTTTAAGCCTCAAAAGGCAGTATAAATTTGCAGACGGGAAATTAAAATATTTTTCCGACAGCAGTATGAAAATAGATGACGGCATTCTTCTCGAAGTTCTTTCAAAACAAAAGGGCGACGGCGGATTAAAGGTAATAGTAAACAGCATTCAGAAAGAGCAGAACAACGCCATACGATACAGCGAAAGCAAAAACCTTTTGGTTACGGGTCCCGCCGGAAGCGGTAAAACAAGCGTGGGCTTTCACAGACTTGCATATCTTCTTTACAGAAACAGAAAAGAACTTTCTTCCGATGAGATTGTTATGTTTTCAAATAACGATATTTTTTCGGGGTATGTTGCCGATGTCATACCCGAACTCGGTGAAACACCCGTAAACTATGCAAGTTTTTATTCGATTTTTGCGGCGGAAATTCCGCAGTATTATGTTACGGATTATTACGAACTTGCAGACGAACTTATAAAAAACAATAAAGAAAGAGAACTTTCGGTAAAAACAAAATACAGTGAAAAATTTGATGTGTATCTTAAGAAAACGGCAGAAGAATTTACACCCGAATTCAAAGATATGCTTCTGTTTAAGAAAACCGCAGTTTCCGCCGGTGAACTTCTTGAGCGGTTTTTATCCGAAAAAGAAATTTCACCGCTTTTAAGAGGTGAAAGACTTGTCGATTTTGCCGACAATATGATTGACGGGTATTTCGCCGTGAATAAAGAAGATATTTATGCGGAAGTCGAAGCCGAAACCGATGTTGACGAAGATACCGAAAAAATCATAAAATACAAGCGCCGTATTTTAAAACAGGACACGGCAAGAATGATTAAGCAGTCGCTTGATTTTAAACCCGAAGTTTTATATTTTAACGCTCTTATAAAATATTGTGATGAAAACGGGCTTTGTAAGTCCGTATATACCTGCTTTGAAGAAGCGCTAAAAAAAGGCAATATTCTTTTTGAAGACGCTTTGTGCATTGTAAGACTCAGGCAGTTTCTCGGTACGGCGGCGGTTATACCGTCCGTAAAGCATATTCTTATTGACGAAGCGCAGGATATGTCACGTTTACAGCATAAAATCATACTCGATATGTTTCCGAGAGCCGCATACACATTGCTTGCGGACTCAAATCAGGCGATTTTACCTGAAGTAAATACGGCAGATACGGAAATTCTTAAAAAATTATACGGTGCAAAAGAACTTACGTTAAATAAGAGTTACCGCTCAACTGCACCGATAAACCGCTTTGCCGTTTCGCTTTTGCCGAAAGAAAACGCATACGAAATTTTTGAGCGTGACGGTGACGGTGTTATAAAAGACACATCTGTTAAAGAGTGCCTTAAAAAATTCACCGAAAAAAGCGACAGCGTAGCCGTAATAACAAAAACCGCCGAAGAGGCAAAAGCACTTTTCGACAGTTTAAAAGGTGATTTTCCCGAACTTTGCCTTTGTAACGGAAAATCTGCGGAATATTCCGGCAAACCGTGTATTATAAGCCTTTCGCTTACAAAAGGTCTTGAGTTTGACAGCGTAATCGTATACGATAAAGACGGCTCGTTTAAAGAAAAAAGATTTTTGTATATGGCGGTTACAAGAGCACTGCACAGACTTGCAATTTCATCGGTTGGTTTTTAGATTTCGGTTTTCGGTTTTCAGTTCGGAGCTTCGCTGTGTTTTTCCACCTTAATTACAGATGAAAATCAAAAACCGGCAAAAAGAAAATGAAACACACTGTATAATCAGCACAAGAGCAGATTTTCTATACAGAATAAAGTTGCAGGAATACACTGCAACCTTGATGATAAATAATCACGGAAACAATAAAAGCAGGAGAAAGCGTTTGTTTTTCGGGTACGAGTAACAGTATGCTGCCGACGGTCAACCCCGAAACAGATAAAATCATTTTATCCCCCGTAAACCGCCCTCTTAAAACGGGCGATATCTGCTTTTATTTACGTGAAGAAAACAAACCGGTTACTCACCGCATCTATAAAATAAAAAAACACCGTTACTGTATGATGGGCGACAACCAATATTGGCTTGAAAAAGATGTTCCCGAAGAAAACATAATTGCCGTCGCAACAAAAATCATTCGTAACGGTGAAGAAATTCCTCTTGATAAAGCGCTTCCGAGATATAAAGCACACTTAAATGCAGTTAAAAGAAGAATTGTGATTTTTATTAAAGGAAAGATACATTCTCTGTATCTTATTTATAAAAGAATATCCGACAGATAACTTTCTGAAACAAAAAGATAATCCGGTTTCCCGTCGGTACTCAACATAAATTTGCCGCAACTTCAAGTAAAAAAGTTAAAGATGTTGCTCCCGGATCCTGATGACCTATACTTCTGTCGCCTATATAACTTGCTCTGCCCTTTGTGGCGGCAATTGTTTTTGTAAATTCAACGCCTTTTTGTGCGGCAATGACTCCGATTTTTAAAATTTCTTTATCGGAAAGTCCGTCTGAAAGCGCTTTTTCCATTTCTTCGATTGCCGGTATCATGGAGTCAAGCATTGTTTTTTCACCTCTGACGGCTTTCCCCCTTTGCATAATACCTTCTGCAGACGCTTTCATACAGTCAATAAAATCGGAAATATTCATTTCGGTTTTTTGATTCATAACCATACCGGAACGCATAAACGCCGTTCCGTAAAGAGGACCTGCCGAACCGCCTATGGCAGATACAAGCGTCATTCCGGCGGTTTTTAAAACAGTGCCTATATCTTTATCTTTTAAATCGGATATTTTCTGCTCTGCCGCAGAAAAACCTCTTGCCATATTTATACCGTGGTCGCCGTCTGCTATCGCATTGTCAAGGTCTGTAAGAAAATCCTTTTCTCTTTCCATACAGCGGCTCATTTCCGATATGATCTGTATTACTTTTTCGGTATTCATACTGTTTCTCCTTATCCTTTGTAAGCGGGAGTATCCGCAGATGCATCAAGAAGTGTTTTAAGCTGTTCGTCAAGTTTAAGAAGAGTAAGAGAAAAACCTTCCTGCTCAATAGAAGTCATATAATTACCTACAAGAGTTTTATATATTTTTATTCCTTTATCTGCAAGAACATCGTGAACATGATTGTTTATAAGATACAGTTCCATAAGAGGAGTTCCGCCGGAACCGTTTACCATAACTGCAACTTCACTGTCTGTATAATCAATATCGGCAAGAATTTTATCAAGCAAAACATCTGCTATTTCATCTGCGGTTTTAAGAGTATCTTTATAAACACCCGGCTCACCGTGAATGCCTATACCGACTTCCATTTCGTTTTCTTTAAGTTCAAATCCGGGTTTGCCGGCAGAAGGAATTGTACTCGGATTTATGGCAACACCCATTGTGCGAACATTGTCTATCGCTTTTTGTGCAACTTCCTTTACTTCATTAAGAGAAGCGCCGGTTTCCGCACAGGCACCCGCAATTTTATGAACCAAAACCGTACCGGCAACACCGCGTCTGCCGACTGTGTAAAGACTGTTATCTACTGCAACATCGTCATTTGTAACAACCATATCGGTTGTTATGCCCTCCATAGATGCCATTTCCGCAGCCATTTCAAAGTTCATAATATCGCCCGTGTAGTTCATCGGAATCATAAGCACGCCTTTATCCGTTGCTATTGCTTTAATGCCCTCATAAATTATATCTGCCGCAGGAGAAGTATATATGGCACCTGCAACGGCGGCATCAAGCATACCCGTGCCGACATATCCGCCGAAAGACGGCTCGTGACCGCTTCCGCCGCCGGTTATTATTGCAACTTTACCCTCTTTTTTGTTTTTTCTTACCAAAACATTTCCGCAGTCAAGTTTGCATATTTTATCGGAATGGGCTTTTATAAAACCGCTTATCATCTCGTTCTCGACATCTTCTGTTTTGTTAATAAATTTTTTCATTTAAAAACCTCCATGATTTAAACTCAAGTAACCACTGATTAAATCAGTGGTTACTTAACTCTTAAAAATATCAAACGATAACGCCTCTTGTTCTGAGACAGGCTTCACACATACAAACGACAGAACCGTCGGCAAAAATATAGTAGTGGGAAGTGTTTGTTTTATCAAAAGGACATACCGGTATTTCTCCGTCGGGCATAAAATCTGCAATGAATTTTGAGCCCAACTGTTTATTTTTTAAATAATAACCTGCTTTACAACCTTCATTATACGGTACACTCGGATCAGGACGATACCCGCACCTGATATCAATAAGACGGGCACCTAAGTTTTCATTTTTGGTTAATTCATAACACCAATAATTAGCTTTATATACTTTTCCGTTAATAGTCAATCCGTCGCTGCTGTTTTTGAAAGCGTTTCTCACATTAGCGGAAATGTGAGACCAGTTTTGTATCTGATAATAAACATCTCTGCTACTTGCTATAGGGTTTCCGTTTTTATCATATATTTTCTGGTTGGTATTATTGAAATAAATCAAACAATCCTCAACATAACCCGGATGTGCAGATGCTTCATTTAACGGAAACATTGCCGGACCGTTTTTCATCCATTGTGTATTATCGGTGCTGTTAGGTCTGAGATATGTAGACTGTTTGCCGTTATCCATCATACCTGCCATCATTTGTTTTACAATAGTTTCAATCATCATGCAATTTTCATCGCAATCCATTACCCGTTGCTTTTTTTGCCTTTTATCTAACATCGGAACGGCAACAGCGGAAATAACCGCAAGAATAAGAACGCCTATCATCAATTCTACCAATGTAAAACCTTTTTTCGATTGTAAAAATCCGAACATTTTGCAACACCTTCTTTTTTAATTTTGAGTATCCGAATAATGGTAAGTTTTACCGTGGTTTGCACATTCTACATCCGTTATATATACTTCCAGAGAAGGATTGAATTTTAATCCCACAACAATCCGTGAATAAACATAATAGCAACTCTGACCGTTATATGTTGCGCTCGGATTAGAAGACGGATTGCTCTTGTTTAAAGAAGTGTATGTCGGGCAATACGGCAACTGACCGTCAAAGAAATTATCTCTCAAATATGCGGTGGCTTTTTCCTGTGTATCTACAAGAGGATTATTGTTGTTTATCAAACGAGCCCAGTCACCGTTAAGAATTGTCTCTTCTCCGACTTCTTCCAGTGTTGATTTATCATAATATACTCTGTGTTCAAAATAAACGGAATTGGAAACCTTGGATATATCACCGTTACCCCACGATTCTGTATTTGATACAAAACCGACTTTGAAAATAGTATCCGGATACTCATTTCCCTCGATAATAAAATCGTTTGTCATGGCATTTTCCAAAGAATCCGACAAAACTTTCTGATTATTAATACATGTAGTTTTTTTCGTTTTCTCAACATGGTTTTTATAAAGCGGTACTCCGACAGCCACAAGAGCTGCCATAACTACCAAAGCAATAAGAAGTTCAATAAAAGTTACACCGGATTTTGATTTGAGATATTTTTTTAATGCAAAGTACTCATACATATCATATAACCTCCCGCTCTTTATTAACTATAACACATTGTTTATAAAAAAGCAATTATTCTGCACCGAAATATCTTTGTGCATTACCGAAAGATATATCTTTAACTGTCTGCGATAAAAATTCAATATCATCAGGGTATTTTCCTTCTTCTACAAGGTCGCCTATATATTCGCAAAGTATTCTTCTGAAATATTCGTGACGGGGATAAGACAGAAAACTCCTTGAATCCGTTATCATACCTATAAATTTTGAAAGTGCACCGAGGTTTGAAAGAGCATTTATCTGACCTCTCATACCGTCATAATTATCGTTAAACCACCAAGCGGTACCGAATTGAATTTTCGACTCGGCTTCGTCGGTCTGGAAATTACCTATCATAGAGCCGAGAACATAATTATCTTTGGGATTAAGGCAGAAGAGTACGGTTTTAGGCAAATTAAATTCCGTGTTCACAGCATCAAGAAGTCTTGAAAGGTTAATTGCTATTTCGCAGTCGCCTATGGAATCAAATCCCGCATCCGCACCGAGCAAATTAAACATTTTGCCGTTATTATTGCGTATTGGTCCTATATGAAGTTCCATTCCCCAGCCTCTTTTTGCATATTCGTTTGCAAGGAACAGCATAAGTTCCGTTTTATACATATCAACTTCTTTTTTTGAGAGTTTTTCACCCGAAAGTTTTTTGGAAAACAATGCATTCAGTTCGTTTTCCGTTCCTCTTTCGTACGGAATATATGTAAAGGCATGGTCGGAAGCACGGCAGCCGTTTTCACTGAAAAATTTAATCCTTGAAAGAAGTGCTTCTTTTAACTCGGTAAAAGAAGTAATTTTTTTGCCGTAAACATTTTCCAATGCGGAAAGCCATTCACGATAACTGTCAAAATCAATACTCAAAGCTTTATCCGGGCGAAAAGCCGGAAGAACCTTGCATTTGAAGTTTTTATCTTCTCTTATGAGTTTATGGTATTCCAAAGTATCTGCGGCATCGTCTGTTGTGCAAACATATTTTACATTACTTTTTTCTATAAGTTCTTTCGGAGTGAACCCGCCTTTTTTAATAAGAGCATTTGCCTTTTCCCATATACTGTCGCAGGTTGCCGGCGACAGTGTTTCGTATATACCGAAATATCTTTGAAGTTCAAGGTGAGTCCAATGATAAAGCGGATTGCCGATAAGGTTGGGCAGGGCTTTTGCCCACGCTTTAAACTTTTCGTAATTTGTCGCATCGCCTGTTATGTATTTTTCCGCTATACCGCACGAGCGCATACCTCTCCATTTATAATGATCGGCGGAAAGCCAAAGTTCGGCAATATCTTCCGGCTCTTTGTTTTCATAAATTTCTTTCGGCTGTAAATGGCAGTGCCAGTCAAAAATCGGCTCATTCTTGCAGGCGTTAAAAAGAACTTTTGCCGTTTCTGTTTTAAGTAAAAAATTTTCATCCATAAAATTTTTCATAAAAATTCCCCCTGTAATAAAGTCAGTTAAAAATCAACTCCTGAATTTATTATACTCAAAAATCAAAATATATCAACACATTGTCAGTACAAACCCCAAACTTATTCATCATTTATTACTTGTTCAGCTGTTGACATATACTCCTTTCGGAGTATAATATTAACGGGTGATGTTTTGTGAAAAAAATAATATATCACGGTTCGGAAAAAATAATAGAAAAGCCGGTTTTCGGATTCGGAAAAAAATACAACGATTACGGTCCGGGCTTTTACTGCACCGCTTCACCTGAACTTGCCAAAGAGTGGAGCGTTGATATGTTAAGAAACGGCTATGCCAACAAATATGAGATAGAAACAGATAACCTGAAAATTTTAAATTTAAACAGTGAAGATTACTGTATTCTTCATTGGCTTACACTGCTTCTTAAAAACCGTCAGTTTGATATAACTTCTCCTCTTGCAAACGAAGCCAAAGAATATCTTTTGAATAATTTTGATGTCCCGCTTTACGGCGTTGATATAGTAACGGGTTACAGAGCGGACGACAGTTATTTTTCTTTTGCACAGGATTTTATTAACGGCACTATTTCCTACAGACAACTTAACAATGCCATGCATTTGGGTAAACTCGGTGAACAATTTGTTTTAATAAGCCGAAAATCATTTGAAAATATAAAATTTACGGGAGCAGAGCCGGCACAAAGTTCCGAATGGTATGCTAAAAAAGAAATTCGGGACAAGACGGCAAGAAAAGAATATTTTAATACCGAACGAAACAAAAGACAACGGGGAGATATTTATATAACAACAATACTTGACGAGGAGATGAAACCCGGTGATGAACGCTTACGATAAAATATATCTTGAAAAAGCACGGTCAACTCTCGGAAATATGCTTGATTTTGCCGTGAACGTTCTTAATATAAACATTACGGATTTTTGGAATATGTTTCTGTTATCTCCCGTTTCAAAAAAATTCGCTTCCGGAGATACATCGGTCATTGTCGGAAAATCGGGCGCAGAACTTGCATATATCGTAACGAATAACGAAAACACAAATCGCACCATATCTTACGGAAATTATGAAAAAACACCTGAATATTGGGCAGGTTGGGCTGTTGCTTATTATCAATGGAAAAAAAATTGTGATTTTTCAAAAATAAACAGATATATTTCCATAGAAAACATAAGACAGATGTATTTTCCCTATCACGAAACGGATATAAGTAAATTTTGCGACAGAACAGATGAAATAATATCTTCATTTTCAAAAGACAGCAATTTAAAAAATATAAGAACTAAACTCGGGTTAACACAAAAAAATCTTGCCGAAATAACAGGAATTCCGATAAGAACAATTCAACAGTACGAACAGAAGCAAAAAAGCATAAACGGAGCAAGAGCCGAATATATAACAGCGCTGTCAAAAGCCTTATACTGTTCACCGGAAGATTTGCTTGAATACGAATAATTTCTTTTTGCAAACCTTGACTTTAAATCGGTTTTGCAATAGTATATTATTCGGTGAACAGGAGGGTATTTTATGTTTATTGAAAAAGGAACGGATATTATTTCCGATAATGAATTGTTCGGCTTATTAAAACGGTCGTTAGACGGAAAATCTTTAAAAAAAGTTCTTTTACTCCCTCCCGATTACACAAGAATGTATTCGGGTGCCGGGAAAATAACAAAAATGTACTATGAACTTTTAAAAGACGGTTGCGAAGTTGACATTATGCCGGCTCTCGGTACTCACGAGCCTATGACAAAAGAAGAATGCACCGCATTTTTCGGTGACGGAGTGCCGTTTGAAAAAATACTTGTTCATAATTGGAAAACCGATGTTGAAAAAATCGGAGAAGTTCCTGCGGAATTTGTAAACGATGTTTCCGAAGGACTTGTTAATTCAAAAATTGATGTTGAAGTTAATAAAAGACTTCTCGATAAATCTTACGACCTTATTATTTCAATAGGTCAGGTCGTCCCGCACGAGGTTGTGGGAATGGCAAATTACTCGAAAAATATTTTTGTCGGATGCGGCGGAAGCAGTATGATAAATTCCTCTCATATGCTCGGTGCATTTTACGGGCTTGAAAGAATAATGGGCAAAGATTTTTCACCCGTACGCAAGGTTTTTGACTATGCAGAGGAAAATTTCTTAAAAGATATTCCTTTGATGTATGTTTTAACGGTTACCACAAACGAAAAAGACGAAACGCTTCTTCACGATATTTACATAGGCAGAAAGCGTGAATTATTCGAAATGGCTGTTAAAAAAAGCCGGGAAATAAATCTTATTTATACCGGTAAACCTTTAAAAAAGGTTGTGGTTTACCTTGACCCCCGTGAATTTAAAAGCACATGGCTCGGAAACAAAGCGGTTTACCGCACACGTCTTGCAATAGAAACGGGCGGAGATTTAATAGTCTTGGCACCCGGAGTTAAAAAATTCGGTGAAGACAGCGAAAACGACAGACTTATACGAAAATTCGGGTATGTCGGCAGAGAAAAGGTTCTGGAACTTGTTAAAACAGAAGAGGAACTTAAAAACAATCTTTCTGTTGCGGCTCACTTAATTCACGGCTCCTCGGACGGCAGATTTAATATAACATACTGCACACAGTTTGTGTCAAAAGAAGAAGTAGAGGGAGTTAATTTTAAATATATCCCTTACGAGAAAATCATAAAAAAATATAATCCCGAAAAATTAAAAGAAGGA
>JAZUHA010000395.1:0-8041 GCA_045641485.1 Acutalibacteraceae bacterium | reverse complement strand
TTTTTATTGTGTTTGCAACAAAAATTTCCGATTCTTTACTTGCCGTACCGTTGCCTATGGAAATGCAGTCTATTTTGTATTTATCTATAAGTTCAAGTACTTTTTTCTCGGATTCTTCGATTTTGGATTGCGGCGGTGTGGGGTAAATAACTCCGGTAAACAAAACTTTTCCGTTTGCATCAACCACGGCAAGTTTACAGCCCGTTCTGTATGCCGGGTCAACTGCAAGAACGGTTTTGTCTTTAACGGGCGGTTGCATAAGTAAAGGCTTAAGGTTGCTGCCGAACATCTTTATTGCCTGCTCGTTTGCCTTGTCGGTAAGATTGTTTCTGATTTCCCGTTCTATTGACGGGAAAATAAGACGGGAATAGGCATCTTTTACGGCTTCTCTGCAAATTTCGGTTGAAGCGCTTTTTTCTTCGATAAAAAGATGGTCAAGTATTCTTAAGGCTTCCGCTTCGTCGATTTGAAGGTTTACTTTAAGTATATCTTCTTTTTCGCCTCTGTTTATTGCAAGTATGCGGTGGCTCGGTATTTTGGAAACGGGCTCCGAGTAATCGTAGTACATTGAATAAACGGAATCTTCTTCTGTTTTGGAAGCGGAAACAATAAAACCTCTTTTTTCGGCTAAATCCTTTAAAAGACGGCGTGCTTCGGGTGAATCGGAAACAGTTTCGGCAATAATGTCGGAAGCACCCTGCAAAGCATCTTCGGCTGTCAGCACTTCTTTTTCTTCGTTTATATATTCTTTTGCGATTTCGCAAATATCTTCATTTTTCAGTGTGAAAGAAAAAAGTAAATCGGCAAGAGGCTGCAAACCTTTTTCTTTTGCGACGGAAGCCCTTGTTTTTCTTTTTTGTTTAAACGGTCTGTAAATATCCTCAACTTCGGAAAGTGTGGCGGCTTTTAATAATGCTTCGGTAATTTCGGGTGTGAGCTTTCCCTGTTCTTCGATAGCGGAACTTACATCTTCTTTTCTTTTTTCAAGATTTCTGAGATATGTAAGCCTGTCGAATATTTCACGAAGTTTCTGGTCATCGCACGAGCCCGTCATTTCTTTTCTGTATCGGGCGATAAACGGAATTGTGTTTCCGTCGTCTATTAAAGAAATAATGTTTTCCATACGGTTTTCGGAAATACCGAATTCCGAACAAAGTGTTTTGATAATGTCCATAATAATATCCTTTTGATTTTTTCAATTATTCTATCACATTTTTAAAACTTTGTCATTATAATATAAAAAGTTTATATATTACTATTGAAAATTTTTTAATTTTTTGATATTATAAAAGTGAGAAAAAAACGGGAAGAAGTGATTTTATGAAATGCGTACTTGCTTACAGAAATAATAAAACATTAAGATTGTGGTTTTATCTGTTCTGTTTTTTCGGCACAATTGATGTGCTTGTTCTTAATGAGGTAATTGATTTGAGCCTTATCGGAATACAACCGGATATATATTTGCCCGCAGCAATCGGTTTGATTGTTTTGCCTCTTTTCGGCTTTTTAAGGCGTGCATTTATTCCGTCTGTCCGTATGGAGTACGACACGGAAGGAATCTTTATTTATACGATTACAAAAAAGACTAAATTTGTCCGTTTTAATGAGATTAAATACACAAAATGCGGTCCTTTCCCGGACGGTCAGGTTACAATAGGTCTTTTTAACGGGAAAAGAGAAGTTGTTACCTGCGTAGGCAAAAGAAAAGCCGTTCTTGAAGAACTTAACGATGCTTTGAAAAATTATGCGATTGCACAAAAAAAGAAAAAAGAAAAAGAAGAACAGAAAAGAGCAGCGGATATTATGAAAGCTTATGCCGTTGAGGATGCATACGGCTGGAATGCCGGTAATACCCGCGGCGGTGTAAAATAATGAAATGCACTCTTGCATACCGTGATAATTCATCAATAAAAATTTGTCTTGTTTTGCTTATACCGCTTTTTTTGCTTTGCGTTTTTTTGAGTTCGGGCGCTTCTTGGTCTTTTAACCGTTTTGCAATTATGGTTTCTGTAACTTTTGCGGTAAATCTTGTGGCTTTTTTAAGAAGAATAACGCTTCCGAATGTGCTTATTGAGTATGACAGCGGCGGTTTGTATATTAACGGGCGTTTCGGAAAAAACGAATACATTCCTTTCAGCCGGATACAACTTGTGGGTGAATTGAATGAGGAAGATATGGGGATATATGTTAAACCGAGGTTCAGTCCCTCATATATGACAAGAAAAGTCGGCAGTTTCAACAGGCTCGGCAACGGCGGAAAAATCCGTCTGTGCCTTGATTCCGAAATAAAGGAAATACGCTTTGTCGGAAATGTGCGGGATGTTGTACATGAACTGAAAAAATTGCTTGATATTTACAGAGAAAATCAGATGAACCGATAACAGAAAAATTATGTTTTAGTATTGACAAAACACGACTTTGATAATATAATATTCAGGCGTATTGAGAGGTAGTGTTATGATACTTGAACTTGAGTCCGTTTTTAATGTAGACGGCGCTTCTTTTCCGTTTGGTTATGAACTTTCACTTTCTTCCCTTTCGGTTGGCGGTATATGCCCGATAAAACAGCCGGTAAAGGTAAAAGGCGAGGTTAAAAACAACACGGGTATCGTTACACTTACGGCAGGTGTTTCTTTTATTTACACATCGCCGTGTGACCGCTGTGCCGAGGATGTTGCAAGAAATTATCATTTTGATTTCACTCACAATCTTATTGCAACTCTTGAAAACGGCGATAATGACGATTTTATTCAGGTAAACGATATGCGTCTTGACCTTGACGAACTCATTACCGAGGATATAAATCTTTCATTGCCCGTTAAATTTCTTTGCAGTGACGACTGCAAAGGCATTTGTCCGCAGTGCGGTACAAATCTCAATAAATCAGCCTGTAACTGTAAAAAACCTATGGATCCCCGTCTTGAAGGTTTGTTGCAGTTTTTAGAGTAAATTAAGTAAAATTTAGCGTTTTCGCATTAAATAGGAGGAAAATTCAATGGCAGTACCGAAAAGAAGAGTCTCCAAAGCAAGAAGAGACAAAAGAAGAAACAACGTTTGGAAAATGGATGCTCCTGCACTTGTAAAATGCCCCAAGTGCGGTGAATATAAAAGAGCACACAGACTTTGCACGGCTTGCGGTTATTATAACGGCAAACAGGTTGTTGAAGTAGCAGAAGACTAATATAAATTTATATTGAGTTTTGAGGGCGGCGAGAATATTCTCTCCGCCCTGTTAGAGTTTATATAAGAGGGAGGCGTCGGTGATTTGTCGGTAAAAATAACCGGAATTGAAAAAAATTCCTATGCGGACAACTGCAATATTAAGCCGGGGCATACTCTTGTTTGTGTAAACGGTCACGAGATAAAAGATGTTCTTGATTACCGCTTTTTTATCCAGAGTAAAAAACTTACGCTTATATTAAAAGACGGTCAAAATGAATACACCGCCAAAATAAGAAAAAGCAGTGAGTTTTCCGATATAGGTCTTCTTTTTGAAACTTATCTTATGGACAAACAGCAATCCTGTAAAAACAAGTGCATTTTCTGTTTTATTGACCAGATGCCGAAAGGGCTTCGGGATACTCTGTATTTTAAAGATGACGACTCCCGTCTTTCTTTTTTGTTCGGTAATTACATTACTCTTACGGGACTTTCGGAATATGAAGCGAAAAGGATTTGCGAACTTCATATAAGCCCCGTTAATATTTCCGTTCATACAATGAACCGTGATTTAAGAGTGGAAATGATGAAAAATCCGAATGCGGGAAAAAGCCTTGATTATCTTGAAGACTTTTACAATGCAGGCATAGAGATGAACATTCAACTTGTTCTTTGCCCCGGAATAAACGACGGCGAAGAATTGAGGTTTTCACTTGAAAGTTTAAAAAAATATGCCGATTTAATAAAAAGTATTGCGCTTGTTCCCGTGGGTATTACAAAATACCGTGACGGGCTTTATCCGTTAAGAACTTATACAAAAGAAGAAGCCGAGGGTGTTATTTCGGCAGCGGAAGAATTTAATGCTCATTTTTCCTATTTTAATAACGGCAGAGTGCTTGTTTTTCCGTCTGATGAATTTTTTCTTATTGCCGGCAGGGAATTGCCCGGTGAAGAATATTACGGCGAGTTTTCTCAACTTGATAACGGTGTGGGAATGTGCACGCTTTTAAAATCGGAGTTTAACAGAGCGTTAAATGAGGAAACAGAACGGGAAATTAACCGCAATATTACCGTTGCAACGGGCGAAAGCGCATATAATCTCTTATGTGAACTGTCAAAACAGTGCTGTGAAAAGTTCAGAGGACTGAATGTGAATGTTATAAAAATCCGCAATGACTTTTTCGGAGATACCGTAACGGTTGCCGGTCTTATAACCGGTAAAGATTTATTAAATCAACTAAAAGGCAAAGACCTCGGAGACGAACTTCTTTTACCGAGAGTTTCTTTACGAAACGAGGGAGATAAATTCCTTGACGATGTTACGCTTTCGGAATTATCTCAAAAACTTGATATAAAAATAACACCCGTAAAAAATGACGGGTATATCTTACTAAATGCAATGATTAACGGAGGTGAGTAATATGCCGAGACCTGTTGTTGCCATAGTCGGCAGACCGAATGTCGGTAAATCCACTCTTTTTAACAAACTTACGGGCAAACGCCTTGCCATAGTGGATAATACGCCGGGTGTTACCCGTGACCGTGTTTTCGGTGAGTGCGAGTGGCTCGGACATACTATGCTTCTTGTGGATACGGGCGGTATAGAGCCGTATTCAAATGATATTATTCTTTCACAGATGCGCCGTCAGGCACAACTTGCTATTGACAGCGCAAATGTAATAATCCTTGTTACGGATATCCGTGACGGCGTTGTCGCTACCGACAGCGAAGTGGCTTCCATGCTCCAGAAAAGCGGAAAGCCCATTATACTTTGTGTAAATAAATGTGATAACATAGGCGCTTTGCCTGCCGATTTTTACGAGTTTTATAATCTCGGTCTCGGTGACCCTATAGCCGTTTCTTCCGTTCACGGGCACGGTACGGGCGATTTGCTTGACGAAGTTTTAAAGTATCTGCCCGAAGAATATCTGACCGACGGCGAAGACGAAGACGACTATATTAAGGTTGCACTTATAGGTAAACCGAATGTCGGCAAATCTTCACTTGTAAACACGATAATAGGCGAAGAGCGAATGATAGTTTCCGATATTGCCGGCACCACAAGAGATGCTACGGACAGTTTTATAGAAAACGAAAAGGGCAAATTTATGTTTATTGATACCGCAGGCTTAAGAAGAAAATCAAAAATTGAGGATGCGGTGGAAAAATACAGCGTTTTAAGAACGGATATGGCTATAGAAAGAGCGAATGTCTGTGTTATTATGATAGATGCTCTTGAGGGATTTACCGAGCAGGACAGCAAGGTTGCCGGTAAGGCGCTTGAACTCGGCAAAGGCTGTATTATTGCCGTAAATAAATGGGATGCATACGAAAAAGACGGCAAAACAATGGACAGTTACCGCAAAAAACTTATGAATGATTTTTCGTTTATGAGTTATGCGCCTATTATATTTATTTCTGCAAAAACAGGGCAGAGGATAGACAGACTTTACGAACTTATTAAGTTTGTTGATGCGCAAAACGCTTTAAGAATAAAAACAGGTCAGCTTAACGAAATTCTTGCGGCGGCTGCACTTCGTGTTCAACCGCCTACGGATAAAGGCAAAAGGCTTAAAATCTATTATATGACACAGGCTTCAACCCGTCCGCCGACATTCGTTTGCTTTGTAAACAACGCCGACCTTTTCCATTACAGTTATCAGCGTTATCTTGAAAACCAAATCCGTGAGGTGTACGGTCTTGAGGGTACGCCTATTAGGTTTGTTATTAGGGAAAGAAACGAGAGATAGTTTTTAGTTTTTGGTTTTTAGTTTTTAGCCTGAAAACTGAAAACTATCAAAGTTCTTTCAAAACATTCAATAAAAGATTATAAATTCTTTGAACAGATTTTACCGAAAGTTTTTCTTTTGGGGTGTGTATATCGAAAATATCGGGACCTATTGAAACGCAGTCGAGATTTTCGATTTTTTTATAAAAAATACCGCATTCAAGTCCGGCGTGAACCGCTTGTACTTCCGGGCTTTTATTGTAAAGTTTCCCGTATTCGGATTTAATAATATCACGGATACGGGAAATTTCTTTATATTCCCAGGCGGGGTATTCACCGTGTGTAAAAAATGTTCCGCTGTGCTTTTCCGTGAGTGCTTTCATTTTTTCGCAAAGTTTATTCTTTTCTTCATCAACACCGCTTCTTAAAGAAAATGTTATAACCGCTTCTGTTTCATTAAACTTAAGCGTGCCGAGGTTTAAAGAAGTTTCAACAAGACCTTTTATTGATTTGCTCATTGCAATAACACCGAACGGTGCTTCTTTTATAAATTCAAGTATGTTTTTACAGTCGCTTTCCGATATCGGTAAAATGTTTTCACTTGTTTCCGATATGATAATATCGGCGTTTTTGTCATCATTACATTCGGATTTTATTTTGTTTAAAAATGTTTCGGCTTTTTCTTTTAAAATGTTTTTGTCATTAAATCCGATTACCGCAAACGCTTCATTCGGTATAACATTATCTTTTGAGCCGCCCTTAAATTCGTAAAGTTCCGAAATATCGAGTGAATATAAAAATTCTGCGAGTGTTTTAACGGCGTTGTGCCTGTTTTTATCTATATCCGTTCCCGAGTGACCGCCCGCAAGAGAGGTGAGCCTGATTTTGAAGATTTTATTATTTGAAACGGTGCTTTCTCTTTTTACGGGAAAAGTTATGTTGTTTTTTATTCCGCCTGCACACGAAACCCAAAGCACGTTTTCATCTTCGGAATCAAGATTTATCATGGTTTTACCTTTTAAAAGTGAACAGTCAAGATTAACTGCACCCTCCATACCCGTTTCTTCGTTTACCGTAAAAACCGCTTCAATGGGCGGGTGAGCGATGCTGTTGTCTTCCAAAACAGCCAGTATCATGGCAACCGCTATGCCGTCATCACCGCCCAAAGTGGTGCCGTCGGCAAAAATATATTCGCCGTCTGTGAAAATTTCTATTCCGTCTTTTAAAAAATCAATTTCTTTTTCGGGTAGTTTTTCGCAGACCATATCAATATGCCCCTGAAGAATTACGGGCGGATTATTTTCAAAACCGGGTGTTCCGTTTTTATATATTATCACATTTCCGACATTATCGGTTTTGTAATCAAGTCCGAGTTTTTTTGCCGAATTTATGCAAAATTCGGTTGCTTTTTCTGTGTGGTAAGAGCCGTGAGGAACAGCGGAAAACTCTTTGAATATTTCAAAAACCCTTTTAGGTTCGGGGCAAACCGTAACTTTTTTCAATAATATCCATCCTTTAAAAATAATGTTGGGTGCCGCATTTAGATGCAGAAAGCGTTTTCTTCGCCCCGACGGCGTATACTGATACTCCGAGTGGGCGAAAAAACGCTTAGAAAAACATAAAAATGACAAATTTATAAAAATATAATGGCTTTACTTGTTTGTTAAACGCATAAATCACAGTAAAGCCATTGCTTTTCGTTCTGCACTAAATGCGACAGCCCAACGGGTTTTATCTGTACGAATTTGAATTATTTTTCAAAATAACATCGTGTGAGCCGCCCTCTACAATACTTGTTGCGGAAACAAGTGTAAGTTTTGCGTTTTTCTGAAGGTCGGGTATGGATGTTACACCGCAGTTGCACATAGTGGATTTAACTTTATAAAGGCTTTTTGTAACATTGTCTCTTAAAGAGCCTGCGTAAGTAACGTAAGAGTCAACGCCCTCTTCAAACGAGAGTTTTGCGCTTCCGCCGAGGTCGTATCTCTGCCAGTTTCTTGCACGGTTAGAGCCTTCGCCCCAATACTCTTTTACATAAGTGCCGTTTATCATAAGTTTCGGCGTGGGACTTTCGTCAAATCTTGCAAAGTATCTGCCGAGCATAAGGAAGTCTGCGCCCATAGCAAGTGCAAGAGTGATGTGGTAATCGTGAAC
>JAZUHA010000394.1:0-8515 GCA_045641485.1 Acutalibacteraceae bacterium | reverse complement strand
AAATAGGCGAGTTGTTACTCAAAAGAATGTTTGTATCTAAAGTAAATGAAAGGTGGTCTTCTTTTTTACTGAGTATTAACTGTGCATCGCCGTTTAAAGCAAAAATATTGTTTGTAATAATATTTTCTCTGCCGTAATGCTGATGAAATCCCTCGGAAGAGCAGTTATAACAGAGGTTGTTTTTAACGGTTATATATGATGAACCTTCGTCAAGGTAAATGCCCCAGCCGCCGTAACCGGAGTCGCCTGCATAACAGCCGACATCGTGAATTACATTACCGGAAATCTCGGTTCCCTTTTGAATACCGAGTGTATATATACCGCCCATATCCGAAAGCCAGCCCTGACCTATGTTGTAAATAAGGTTGTCGCATATTTTAAGATTTGAAGTAACGCTGTATGTGTATCCCCAAATCCAGCCGGCGGAAATTGCGGAGTAAAGACCGTCGCATATTTCATTATGAGAAATTTCGCAGTCTTTTGCATGAATAAGCAGAACGCCTATTGCATTATTGTAAATTCTTCCGTATTTGCTGATTTTGCAGTCGGTAACTTTGATATTCGATGACTGTTCGCTTTCCTGTTCGCTGTTTAAACCTCTTATATAAACTCCCGTAGAGCCTATATCGTAAAATTCGCAGGTTTTGACTTCGCAGTTTTTTGTGCGTTCGCAGAACATAATACCGGCATTACCCGTTCTTTTAAAACGGCAGCCCGTAAAACTTATACCGCTTGAATTTTTAACGGTTATAACACCGGGAATATCATAAGCCGCCTGCGGAAAATTCGGTGAGTACTTCGCATTTTTTACAAGTTCGGAAAGTCCTGCGGTAACGGTGCTCGAAAAATGACTGCCGTTTACCGTTTCCCAGTCTGTATCGGAAAACTCAATACCTTTAAAAGTAATATCTTTACAACCGTCTATATCTATAAGTTTTTCACAGAATGCGGCATTTAAAACGGTGTTGTTTACCGTGTCGCCGTCTTCGGGAATGTAGTAGAGTTTATTTTCCTCACGGTCAAGATACCATTCACCGGGCTCGTTAAGTGCTTCAAAAACATTTTCAAAGAAATATCTGTCACCTGCGGCGGTAGTCATAGATGCGGGCTTTTCGGTAATTACCTTGCCTGTTTTTAAATTTACCGAATCAACGGGGAGAAGTTCATCGTTCCAATAGTGAAGTATACGAACGTCCACATCGTGAATATTTTTGAAATTAAGTAAATCTTTCGCATCTGCATTAAAAGAAATCTGAATTTTAAAAGCAGAGGATTCGGGGTCTGCCGCATCCTTTAAATCGACGCTTTTTACATAAAACTGACCGTTATCGGGGTAAGTCGGGCGGTTAAGTCTTTTTTCGCCTTTAAAAACGGAATTAAAGAATGTTTCTTCGGTAACACCTGCATCGCATACGAAACAGCGTACGCCGTTTACTGTGCTTTCCTGCCAGTCGGAATACTGTTTTGCACCGGAGAACACTGCTTTTTCACCCGGGTAAGAACGGTAAGTAATGCCCGAAAAATCGTTGCCGTCAAATTTTACATCATTACCGAACGAATAAACACCTTCACGGAACCAGACTGTAATATTATCGGCTGTTCCCTTGAGCGTTTTTGCTTTTTCTTTTGCGCCCTCAAGTGTTTTAAGTGGGGAGGCTTCGGTTCCTTCATTTGCATCGTTTCCGCTCGGTGAAACGATAATATCATATTGTCCCATAGAAAATTCACCCTCGTCATATTCCGCTTTTTCTACTGCCGGAAGGTCTTTGAATTTAGGAGTTGAAGAAGTTTTTTCGGGCTTGGGAATGGAAAAAATACTAACTATTGTCATAATAAACGACATAAGAATACTCATTAAAGTTGAAACGGAAACAGTCATTTTTCATCACCCTTTAAATTGTTTATAAATTCTTTTGTAATTTTCGGGAGTTCGAGAACATCGTGAATATCGTCTTTTTTAAAGAAAATATCAAGAAAACGAAGGTCATTGCCTTTAATTATCGCAAAAATCTTCTTTTTGTACTTTTCTGCATCTTCCTCTTTTTCGTAATGAACGGCTACGACAAAGTTTGCTATTGCCTCGTAAATCCTTTCGGTGCGGAGCCCCAAATCATATTCGCCGTAACTTCTTAAAAGTTGAGTTTCGAGTTCATCGGAAAAAGTGAAATTGTCTTTTAATAAAATTGCTTTTGTCAAAATACAGGCGTTGCCGTCTTTATCGGTATTATGAAGAGTGTATTTTAAATAATATTCATACGCTTTTTCGTAATCTTCGTTTTCTTCATAATATAAAGCGAGTTTGTAATAGTCATTTTCAGCAATATCGGAAAGATTTGTTTTCTTTTCGGGACACTTAAAAATATCTTTAATCATTTTATTTTGTCCTTTTTATTTTTCGGGCGGGAAGCAGGCGGCTATTGTAAGATTTTTGTCTGTTTCGGCAAAGATTTTACCGTTGCAGGAGTACGGCATAAAGAAATAATCGCCTTTTTTAATTTCTTTTTCATAATCGTCGGATTTCAAAACACCGCTTCCGTCTGTAACGACATAAATACAGGGGGAAGCGAGTTTTTCGGTTTTTCCGCCGTTTTCCATTGTATAGCGAAGAAGCGAGAAACACGGTGTATCGGCTTTTGTAATGAGTTCGTCTTTTTTGCAACCGTTTTCAAAGGAAACCGTTACGGGTGTTTTTTTGCATTTGCTTTTAACATCTTCAATACCGAAAGAATAGTCAAAAACGTCGAGTGCAACATCTTTATCGAGAGTCAAATACATTTCGCGGTCTGAAAGTTTATAATCACCGCAGTATCTTTCGGGCTGTATGGTAAAGTCGGTAGGCTCCTGAACTTCAAGCATAAGACAGCCTGCACCTATTGCGTGAATGGCTTTTGCCGGAACAAAGAAAACATCACCGACTTCAACGGGAATTTTATTAAGGAGTCTTTCCATGGCGTCTTTGTCTGTTTCGGCATCGTTTACCGCTTTTTCAAAATCTTGACGTGTTACACCGTCTTTAAATCCGAAGTAAACACACCCGCCCTCTCTTTTATCAAGAACAAGCCAGGATTCGGCTTTACCGAATTCGGAATTGAAATACTTTCTTGAAAAAGGCTTGTCCGGGTGTGCCTGAACGGGCAGACGGATAGCCGCATCAAGTCCCTTTACAAGAACATCAAGGCTGTTACGGTCACCGAGCATAAGTTCTTTTTCTTTTTCTATAAGTTCGTTAAAATGAACATCTGTGCCTTTTACAACCGAAAGACCTTCAAATTCATCCGTACTGCCTTCGTTAAGCGCTTTTGTTGAAGAACAAATCCACTCCTCTGGATAGAATGTGTCGGTGCTGTCATCACCGAAAAATGTTGAAAAAAGTTTACCGCCGAGATATACACGGAAAACTCGGTTTTTTTCAAAAAATACGGGTTTAGATGCAATTTCTTTAAGAGTCATAATATATTTTCCTTTCGCAGTTTATTTCAATAAATTTTCCTGTGCCGATTTTATATCTTTAAAAAGTGAGGATGCGGCGGCTGAAAAAACGCAGGCACCCGTTGCGGCTTCCTCTGTGTGAGAGGGTAAATTGAGCGGCAAAGAAAACTTGTTTTCAAAAATTTTTCTCCAAACGGGGCTTTTTCTTATGCCGTTGCCGGAACCCGTTAAAAATTCGGGCTTAAAGGAAAGAAGATTTTCCGCTTCTTTATACATACCGAAAAGTTCGTCTGCAACGCCCGTAAGCACACCGCAGATAAAGTGAGTCGGCGTAAAGTTCGTATCGCTCAAATTTTCAATAAAACCTCTTTTTTCGGGATTGCTTCTTGTTCCGCAAAATTCGCAGTTTATGTTAAGCGGATCGGGAAGCGTGTCGATATTTTCGGAAAGTTTGTTCATTTTTTCATAAAGGTCATCTGAATTTCCGCCTAAAAAGTCGGCACATTCCTTAAAGAAGTTTTTAAGAATCTGGTATGCTCTGCCTCCGCAAAGAGAAGAGCCTACAAAAATATAGTCGCCGTCTGTAAGCGGTCGTATTTCACCGCAATCGGGTGCAGCCGGTTTTCTTGTTATAAATGAAACCTGACTTCCCGTTCCGACATTAACGAGTATGGAAGCGGGATTTTTTACGGAACCTAAAAAACTTGCCTGATTGTCGCCTATAGCAACGCTTACGGGTATGTTTTTCTTTAAAAAGTCACAATCCGTTTTGCCTGCAAGTGATGTGTTTTTTATTACGGGCGGTAAAAAATTTTCGTCAATTTCCGCTTTTTTAAGCGCTTCACTGTCAAAACAGAGGTTTTTCAAATCGAAAAATCCGAGACTTGCACCGTCTGACGAATGTGTGACGGGAGCGCTGTTTGTAAGAACCCCTACAAGATAATCGTGTATTGTCGAAAGTTTTACGGCGCTTTTCGGCACAAGGTTATTTTTAAGGTTATAAAAATGAGTTGTAAGACCGAAGCCTGATGAAGCTTTTATACCCGTAAGTTCCGTAAGGTACCGGGCATAGGTTTTACCGTCTTTATAAATCTCGTTTCCTCTGCCGTCTTGCCATATATAAAGCGGAGAAACGGGTTTGTTGTTTTCGTCGAGGTATAATATACCGTGCATCTGCCCCGTAACGCCTACACAGACAACATCGGAAGTGTCAAGAGACAAAACAGCTTCTTTTACCGTATCTATAATCGTTTCGGGATTTTGGATTTTTTCGTATGATTTATCGGTATCAATAAAACTGTTGTTCGGCAATGTAATGCTTTCTGCGGTTTTACCGCTTTCGCTGTCAATCGTTAAAGCGCAAACGGAAGTTGTACCGATATCTATTCCGAGAATTTTACTCATATCTTTTTCCTTTCAGCACATACAGGTTGAGGCGGGGTCAAGTCTTCTTATAATATCCTGTTGAATTGCGGGGGAAAGGTCAAGGAAGTTTACGAAAGTTCCGTGAATACGCATAATATATACGCCCGACGGAGCATATTTTTTCGGATTTGCAAGAACTTTTTTGAGTATCTCGGCAGTTGTAACGTTAACATAAAGGTAGAAAGGCGCTGTTTTTTCGTTAAGCGGATTGAAGAAAAGAGGTTTCATAACCTTGTCACGGAATTCTACGCCTTTGCCCTCGTAATCGGGTTTTGTAAAGTATTTCGGGTCAATGCCGAAGTGTGAAGCGTAGCCGCCGCACATTTTTATAAACGGCATTTTCATAATGGAAAGGGTACGGAAGCCGAGACCGTTCTGTGCCTCGCCGTAAAGCGGGTCAAGACCGTAGTTTAACATATCTCTTGACTTTCTTCCGCAGGGGAGAGCACCAACCCAGTAGCCGTAAAGAAGATGCGTTGACGGGGTGGAAAAATCGGGGCGGAAATTGTTGCCGAGATAGTTCTTTTCACTTCTTACCATATCGGAAATCTTATTTACAATTTCAACGGCTTCATTATCCACTTCATCAATATTATTGCCGAATTTCGGAGCGGAAATAAGATATTCACGGAGTTCTTCGTCACCCTCAAAATCGTTTTTGAGAGCGTTAAGAAGTCTTTCGGCATCTTCGGGGCGTTCTTTTACAAGTTTGTCTATTGCAATAAACGAGTCCGCAACAACGCTTGAGCCGTGAATAAGGCACCCGCTTCCGTTGTATTTTGTTCCCTGATTGTGAACATCACGGGCATCGTAGCCTGTTTCTATGCAACCCATAACAGTTGAAAGAAACGGAACGGGCAAATTTGAAAGCGCCTTTGAAGCACCGTTGGCGGCTTTTACCATTTCATCACAGAAATACCGGGCATTTTTATAAAATCTTTCTCTGACGGTTTTAAGTGCGGTAAGAGCATCCGTTTTTTCGCATACCGTGCCTATTTCTTTGCCGGTAATTGTCGAATAACCGTCATTAAGAGTGAGTTCAAGTACCTTGCCGAGGTTAAACCAACTGTTTGTGGTGTTTCCCGTATCTTTACCCATTATAAGAGGCTCCTGGCAACCTGCAATGGAAGTATCTTCAACATCGTCAATATCCACGCCGGCATTCGGAAGAACTTCAAAAAGAGAATCGTCATTAAAGAAAGACGGTGTAAGGCAACCCGGTGTAAATAAAAATCTGCCGAGTTCCTCATAAAGTTTTTCGGGAGTATTCTTGTGGAGTTTAACGGAAAGTATGGGTTGAGGAAGATTCATATCGTAATATGCATCAAGAAGAGCATAGGTTGTATTGTTTGTAAGGTCGTTTCCGTCTTTGTCACGACCGCTTACGATAAGGTTTTGAGAGATAGCCCAGCTTCTGTCACCTACATTAAAGAAAACAAGGAAATGTTTTAAAAGAGCGGCTGTTTCTTCTCTTGAAATATCGCCGTTTTTGCGGTACGGCTCAAAAATTCTGTCGGCATTACCAACCGAAAATGCAAACGGATTGGGAGCCTGCTCAAGGCACATTGTTTCCCAAAGAAGCATATAACTCTGTATGGCTTCATAAAGTGTTTCGGCGCCGTTAAAGGGTACTTTTTCAAGGGTTTTTACAAGGAGTGAAAGTTGTTCTTTTCTTTCGCCGTCTGCTTTTTTCTCCATATCTTTTGCAATTTCACAGTATCTTTTTGCAAGAATAAGCACGCAGTCAAGTGCGGTTTTCATCGCTTCGTAATTTGAAAACTGCTCTTTTGTGCAGGATTTTTGCTTTTCTTCAATATCACTTATCATCTTTTTAACGCCGTATTTAAGTGCATAGCGCATATCCGGAATAAGATGCCCCGTTACCTGCTCAATAAAATATGCAACCTCGCCGGTATGCTGTTCGCATTTTTCATATACTTCGGTAAGCGATTTTACATAAGGCGTTTCTTTGTCCTCTTCACGCAGTTTTTCTATTCTTTCTTTTGTGAATTCATCTGTTACATCAATATCGTCATAAACCGCCGTAGGGTCGCAGTAGCCTGCAAATGTTTCCACTCTGAACGAGGGATTTATGAGCGCATAACTTCTTGCGAAAGCATCACGCTGTGTGCCTGCAAAAATTGCATAATCGCTTACGGAAAGCGGAAGCACTTTAACTGCCTCTCTGAATTTTTCGGCGGCTTTGTTCATGGGCGGCAGGTCTTTATACTTTTCTTCTGCCGCGGCTTCCGTTTCTTTTATAAGGAACCAGCCCTCAAGATGATTTATCGCTCTTTCTTCTTTAAAGAGTTCTTTTGCAAGTTCGGTAGTTTTTTCGGGATTGAAATGATACATAAAAAGCACCTCTCATGTCGTAATAATTTTAAGATTGTATTTTGTTAAAGCATTTTTTAAAGTAAGAACATCGTCTTTACTTACAAATGCATCATTTACTTTATATTCTTTGCCGAGTTTTTTATATTTTTCTTTTCCGAATTCGTGGTAGGTGAGTATTTCAAAAAATACATTTTCGCTTTTGGAATTATTTTGTATTTTTATAAACGAGTCGGCAAGAAGTTCGGCATTCTTACTGCCGGTGTTAAAGCCTTTTATAAGCGGAATGCGAATAAGAAGCGGCTTTTTTGTTTTGGCACGGAACAAGAGATTGCCGTAAACGGTATCAAAATCCGCACCCGTGACATCTTTTAAAACTACACTGTCCGCACATTTGCAGTCGGCTATCATATAATCGACTTCGCTGTACAGTTCTTCGCAGTTTTTTAAAGAAACGTTCGTTTCAATGCAGGTATGAATACCGCATTTTTTCAATTCACGGATTACGGGCAGAAGTTCGTTTTTCTGTAAAGAACATTCACCGCCCGTAAATGTAATACCGCCGCTGTCAAAAAACATCATACGGCAACTTTCGGCTTCTTTGACTATATTTTCGGCAGAAACGAATATCGCATTGTTTCCTTTTTCAAGCCCTTCGGGATTAGAACACCACGGGCAAAAAAGATTGCAGCCCGAAAGGTGATAAACAAGCCTGTTTCCGGGACCGTCCTGCGAATAGTTAAAGCCTTTTTGAAAAATGTAAATTCCGTTTTTCAAAATGTTTTTCACCACACAAATTAATTGCAAAAATACACCTTAATTTTACACTATAATTGTATTATATGCAAGAAAAATTTAGCAAAAAAAGAGTACAATAGCAGTAATGTTGAGAAAATTTTCTTTACTATGTTGTATATTTGTGTTAAAATATTATAAGACATTTTACGGAAAGGGGAACAATATGAAAAAGAATAAAAATCTTACTGTGCGAATAACGGTAACGGCTGTTCTTACCGCTATGACCGTACTTTTAAGTTCTTTCGGTGTTCCCGTTCCGGGCGGTCATCTTTATTTATGTGATATTGCAATATGTCTTGCCGCAATACTTTTAAATCCCGCCGAAGCATTTGTTGTGGGCGGTATAGGTGCGTTTTTGGGCGACCTTATGTTTTACCCTGTTTCTATGTTTGTATCTTTATTAGTACACGGTTTGCAGGCTGTTATAATTTCGCTTATCTCGCATAAAACATTAAAAAAACACCCGTCAGCCGCCGTTGTAACGGGGCTTGTAACGGGTGGTATAATTTCCGTTGTCGGGTTAACTCTC
>JAZUHA010000393.1:0-2858 GCA_045641485.1 Acutalibacteraceae bacterium | reverse complement strand
GATTTTTTTCAATAGTTTTCTTTCGGTAATAAATGTAAACTGTTCGGGTACAATAAGCACGGGGGCGGTTTTACCTGTTTCAATTTCGTTTTTAATAAGGTCAAATATATATTCGGTTTTGCCGCTTCCGGCTCTGCCTGTAATAATATTAAACATCTTTATCCTCCCGAAAAATGATACAGATATTATAACATATTGTTTTTGAGTTTAAAAGAAAAATTTTCCGTTTTGTGTCCCCCGTTCGGTACACAAAAGAAAAAAGAATAATTTTTATTCTTTCGGAAAAAATAATCACGGGAACATTCCCGAAGGAGATGATATTATGTTAGACAAAATCGCTTTAACGCTTGTAAGTATAGGCGCATTGAACTGGGGTGCCATAGGACTTTTTAAATTTGATGTAGTTGCATGGCTTTTCGGCGGTCAGGCAGCCCTCGGTTCAAGAATCGTATATGTACTTGTGGCTCTTGCCGGCGTTTGGTGTATATCGTTTCTTTTCAGAGAAAGAAACGAGGCTTCGCAGACGGCAAGCGAATAAAATGCAACGGTAAAATAAATATAGGTGCATTAAAAATAAACCGCTTTTATCCTTTTCATTCAGGTTAAAAGCGGTTTGTTGTATATTTAAATTTATTTATTTTCGACATCTATCTTAACGATTTTATATGTCATTGCTCCTCTGGGGGCTTCAACCGTTACTTTATCGCCTACTTTATGGTTTTTAACGGCTTTCCCTATTGGAGATTCATCGGAAATTTTATTTTCATCGGGGTCTGCCTGTGCAAAACCGGTAAGTTTAAAAGTTATTTCCGAAGAGCCTCTTGCGGTGCTTTTAATTGTTACTATCGAGCCGAGGTGAACAATCTCCGTACTTGTATCTTCGTCTACGATTTTGGCGTTTGAAATCATTGTTTCAAGTTCATTGATTTCCGCTTCAAGTTTTGCCTGATCGGACTTTGCTTCATCATATTCACTGTTTTCCGAAAGGTCACCGAAAGAACGGGCAACTTTTAATTTTTCGGCAGCTTCTTTTCTGCCCTCGGATTTAAGAATTTCAAGTTTTTTTACTAATTCCCGGTAACCCTCATGAGTCAATACAGTTTCCATAGGACATCCTCCATATATAAAAATGAATTACTTTTTAACTATATTATTATATAAAACCAAAGGACAGTTGTCAAGTAACACAAAGGAAAATGTTTGTGAAGAATTTACGAATTTATGAAGATTTTACCTGAAATAGAATTTTAAAGAAAAAGGCAACTGATGCACACCGAAAAACAAAAAATCGCATTTGTAACCGAGAAAAAATTACAAGTGATTAAAAAAGCCTTAAAACAGGGAAAAACCCCGAAAACACGAAGTTTTCGGGGTTTTTCGGATGATTTATTCAATGAAGAAAAGAATACAAATTTATCTCTTTGAGAACTGCGGAGCACGACGAGCGCCTTTGAGACCGTATTTCTTACGCTCTTTCATTCTCGGGTCACGAGTTAAGAGACCTGCTTTCTTGAGTACGGGACGAACATCGTCTTCTGACTGAAGAAGGGCTCTTGCTATACCGTGACGGATAGCACCTGCCTGACCTGTTACACCGCCGCCGTTTACACGGCAAACTACATCATATTTTTCGAGAGACTCTGTAAGAGTAAGAGGCTGACGAACAATAAGTTTTAATGTTTCAAGACCGAAATAATCATCAATATCTCTGTCGTTGATTGTAATTTTACCTGTGCCGGGATAAACACGAACACGGGCAACTGATTTTTTTCTTCTGCCTGTTCCGTAGAAGTAATTACTTTCGTACATTCTGATAGCCTCCTAACTTAAAATTCTCTCGCAATGGGCTTCTGTGCCTCATGCTTGTGCTCTGCACCCGCATATACACGAAGACGAGCCATTGCATCTCTGCCGAGTGTGTTATCGGGTAACATACCCTTTATGGCCTTTTCAACAGCAAATTCCGGTTTTTCTTTCATAAGAGTACCGTATTTAACAGCTTTCATATGACCGATATAACCTGTGTGATGATAATAAATCTTTTTCTCAAGTTTTTTACCTGTGAGAACAACCTTTGCGGCATTGATAACAATAACATTATCGCCGCAATCTGCATGAGGAGCAAATGTGGGTTTATGCTTGCCGCGAAGGAGTGTTGCAGCTTCTACAGCTACTGCACCGAGAGTCTTGCCTTCGGCATCAAGTACATACCACTGACGCTCTGCAGCGCCCTTAGGCATATAAGTAGACATAAGAGTTACCTCCGTAATAGTATTGAGGAAAATTCCCCGTATTGCTCGGATATATTATCACAGCTATACGGGGAAGTCAATACTTTTTTTGAAGAAAATTAAAATAAATCTCAAGAACTCTCGTTTTCTCTTGTTTTCTTTGTTTTTCGTAGTGTTTTCTCATTCACCAAATCCAATTATTTTAAGTTTGAAAAATCGGAAATTACGTTTATACTGTTTTTTCTGCGTTTATTCTTCTTTCTTTTTTTCTTTGTACCCGAATACATTGAAATAATAAACAGAACCGCAATAATTGAAATTATAATAAAGGCTTTAGAAGTTACGATTTTTTCTATCCAGCTGAACATAGCCCATATATAATTTTTCTTTATACTGTCTCTTGCGACAAGGGTAACATTCGCCACCTTGATTTTCCCGTACATAAGTTTTGCTTTGCCTATAACATCTCCGGCTTTTACCGGGGCTTTTACCTGTTTCGGAAAATCTTTCGGATAGACTACTTTCATATCGTCTATATCTATATCATTTGACACAACGGCAGTTACGGAATCGAAAGGAACGAGAGAAACATAATCGCTTCCCCTGCCGAATTTTACGTTCACTTCC
>JAZUHA010000392.1:0-3988 GCA_045641485.1 Acutalibacteraceae bacterium | reverse complement strand
ACAACATAATATTTTTGCGTTCAATAATGAGGGGCAGGTAAGATCTTCTGCGTGCAATATTCCCGCTTCTTCCGGTGAAGATATTTCCGGTGAAGGCAAACTTTACAAAAATGTTGCAGACGGAAAACAGTTCTATTTAAGCAATAATATACTTGTCGGTAAAAGTCAGTATATGTATCATCAGCTTAATGCAAACTATTTTACAGATAATAACAATGTTTATTGGGACTACGATAAAGGCGAAAATGTCGTTTCAAGATTAACAGGTTCCGATGGTGCAAAAAAGGTAATTACCGCTTCATACGGAACAAACGCTTATAATAACGGTATTTTCCTTAACCCGAATTTTGTTGATGCCGAAAACAGAAATTTTGCTTTTATTAAAACAGATGTTGCCGAAAAAATAGGAATGTCTGCAATAGATATATCCTGTGTAGGCTCCGAAAAGTTCGGAAGTAAATATCTTCTCAACGGTCTTAAAGGCGCAAAATTTGCATATCCCGGGGAACTTTGGAACAACTGGGAAACAGCAAAGAAAAATGCTGTAGTCAGCAGAGATTCCGTAACTCTTGATGCGCTTATAAATTCGTACAGCGCACTGATTGTCGCAGATGATTACAGTCAGTATATTCTTGATACTTCATATTATTACAGCGGTCCTTTATATACAGCCTACAAGAATGCTTACAATACTGTAATTGACGATGCCGAAGATGCTGTTATAGAACAGTCGAATATTGATGCTTTGGCAGAAGCCTTTAATGCATTGGATTCTGCAAGTTATACTCTTAATTTTAATAAGAATGCTCCCGGCGCCACTGTTTCAACAGATAAAATTACATATAGCCGAGGTACGGTTGTAACGCTTCCCACTCCGATTTTCGAGGGTAAAAAATTCATCGGCTGGCAGAGAAACACAGATTATGAACTGTTGCCTGACGGTGAATATAAAGCCGGTAGCGGTAACTACACATTTATGGCACAATGGGCAAATGCCCATACACTCCAGCTTAATAACGGCGGCGGAAAATGGACAAATCCCGAAGACGGAAACAGCAGTGTAAGTATGGTTGTCGGTGCCGGAGAACAACTCGGAAAATATCTTGAACAGCACAAAATTACAAAAAGCGGTTTTGTTCTTTCAGGTTGGAAACTTAACGGTCAAACTTATGATGAAAATTCCGTAATGCCCGACAGCGATTTGACACTTACACCCGTCTGGACTGCCGTTTGCACATTGTATTTTGACAACGAACTCGGTAACGCACTTATAAGCGGTTGGGACGGCGAATATTTCGGCGCTTTCGGTGGTAATAATGTAAAATCGCTTACTTGTGACGATGTAAATAAAACATTCACGATTACGGGTAAAAGTACCGATTGTTACTCATATATTACAAAAAAAGGTATAACTCTTACCGAGGGTCATACATACAGGTTGAGTTACGATTGTGACGGCGGTTCCCGTTTCCTTGTCGGTTTTGTAAGCAGTCCGACTAATTTCGATGCCGAAAGTGCAAAGACTTATGTAGAAAGCAGCAGTAAAAGAATAACATTTACAGTACCGGAGGGCAGACCTTATGTCCTTTTGCGTATCGGTATTTATACGGGTGCCGCTTCTGATACAAGTACATATTCAAATCTTTGTATTCAGGATATTACGGATGACGAAACCCGCGGTGTTCCGTCAAAAACCATGTCGGTTTATACAAGCGGAAGTACTTGTTATGAACTTCCCACAATTACAAGAAGCGGATATATTCTTAAAGGTTGGAGTACCGTTAAAAATGCAACAGAACCTAATTTCGCAGTTGACAGCGTTGTAAATACTTCGGCGGTTCTTTATCCCGTCTGGGATTCCGCCTGCAAAATTTACTTCGATAACCTTTTCGATATAAATAATATCGGTGAGTGCTCTACGGGAACGGAAGCAGAATATAATTTCGATGTGAGTACAGAAACGGTAAATATTATTTACAATAACACTTCGGATTCGTTTATCGGCGCTTGTAAAGTGATAGGCAATCTTACGGAGGGCGGTAAATACAGAATTACTTATGATATTAAAGTAAACGGTGTTTCAAATCCGAAAGCCGCAAGATTTACGGTTAATCCGAGTGACTATCCCACCCGTCAATACTGGGAAAACGTTGTTTCGGGTTCTGTTATCACTCTTTATCCCGGTAAAAATTATTTAGAAGTAAGATTAGGTGTTTCTAAAGATGCAGTTCCCGCCGGCTCAAAAGTTTCGTATTCAAATATCGTAATACAGGAGGTAACAGACGGTATTACTCTTCCGACTTTGAACGGCAAAGAGATATTAAGTAAAACTCTTAAACAAGGGGATTCTTACGGAACTCTTCCGGAAGTTTCCAAAGAAGGCTATGCTTTCACGGGTTGGTATACCGCAAAAGAGGGCGGAGAAAGAGTAACTTCCTCCACATTGAAAACAGACAGTAATAATGTTTATCTCTATTCACATTGGGTAGAAAAAGAAAATGCAAAATCTTCTGTAGAAATAAAAGATTCCGGTAATGCCTGCTATACGGTAGTTCCGGAAACGGTATATATGAACCCGAATAACACAAACATGTTTGAGTATTATATAAATAATACTTTTGACCGTTTGTGCGATGAAAAGCAGGATAATGTAATTACCCCGGATACAAATAAATCTTTAACGGGTAAATTCTATTTCTATAATTCAGAGGCAACTTCCGTTACAATCACACTTGAGGGAATGTCTTCCTGCAATGTAAGTTACAGAACGGCTCTTTCGGATGATTACAGTGATTCCGTAATTTCAGGTGACGGTTTAACCGTTGATTTACAATCTTCGGCAGGATATGTTGAAGGTGTAATCAACAGCGGTGTTGCAGATGAAAATCTTAAAGCCGGTTCAAGTGATACAAGAAGATGGGTATTTACATACGAAACAAGTGAAGGTACAAAGACGGCGTATGCCTATACCACTTTGTATTCACCGAACACGGGCGTTGCCGCAACGGGCTTTCTCGGAAGATACAAGGCTTCGGATGACAATACTCCGAATATTGAAAATATTACTGCATGGGTAACGGGTTTCAGTGATGTTAAAACAGAAGGAACGCCGTATTATAAAGCAAATAACGGCGCAGGCTCATATACCGGTACTTATGACAGAGTAATCCTTACAGATGATACTGTGACCAAAAAAGATCTCGGAAGAAATGATGATGCAACAGACAGTCAACTCGCATATACTTCCGGCGGTACAGGCGGTTACTACGGTGCTATAGAAAATAATGCACACGGTCATACCGAAGGTGCATACGGTATGTATGCTTTCAATAATAATGTAGCACTTATTTATGCCGATAATTCGAGATTTACAAATCTCGGTCAGATACCGAACTTCAGAATAGGCCTTGATGTTCACGAGTTCTGGTGCAGATATCAGTCTGTTGAGACTCAGTTGGGATACGGTATTTCCGAAGATTCCGAACCCGTTGACAATACTCAGACAGCAGATTACAGCAATGCTTATAATTACACAAATAAAGATGATAAAGGTGAGATTTTCCAAGGCGAAAGAATTGAAAATGACGATTTAACTGATTTGAGTGTATTGGATATCACTTCTTCAGATACAGAAAGCAAAACTCTTTATGTAAGAGGCAGGGGATATATTCAACCGAAAGGCGGTAAAAGTTATTGCGGTTGGGCAAATGCCTATGTTACTTTCCGCTATATTCCCGTAAATAAAGGCAAACTTCGTAAAGAAGTTGAACATTTAAGCAGACTTAACTATCAGCCTTCGTGGTTCTCGGATTATGATTCTTCTGCCGGCACTTCCGAAGCGTACAATGCTTATTTGTCGACTTTCCGTCTTGCTTCGTATTATCTCGGAAAACCCGATGCAACGCAGTCGCAGGTAGACGAATATTTAAAGAAACTCAAAGACTATGAGTTTATAACAGTAACATATAACAATCTTTTTAACCTTTTT
>JAZUHA010000391.1:0-6754 GCA_045641485.1 Acutalibacteraceae bacterium | reverse complement strand
AATGGAGAAAGAGGTGCATTTTTGTGGATATGCCTTTAAAACAGAGCATTGAAAATATTTTAACGGAATACACAAATCCCGATGAAAGTCTTATTGCCGTATTGCAGAAAATTCAGGCGATAGAAGGATATATTTCGGAAGATGCCGTAAAGATATTAAGTTCTTTGACCGGTATTTCAAAAAGCCGTATTTTAGGTGTGGCATCGTTTTATGCCGGTTTCCGCCTTAAACCCGTGGGAAAATACAGAATTATGGTGTGTATGGGTACTGCCTGCCATGTTAACGGCGGTGAAAGAATAGGCGAAGCCGTAGAGCGTACGCTCGGTGTACCGTCTGGCGATGTAACGGCAGACGGTCTTTTCTCGTGGGAAGAGGTTGCGTGCCTCGGCTGTTGCAGTATTTCTCCGGCTATGATGATAAACGGCAAGGCATACGGCAATCTTACTCCCGAAAAAGCAGAAAAAATAATTAACGGTATTCGTGAAGAGGAGGCTTCTTTATGAGATTTCTTTTAGGCTACGGCTCCTGCGGTATAGCTTCCGGTGCTCAAGGCGTTTTGCAGGGAATGGAAGAAGCATTTAAAAATACTGAATATAAGGTGGAAAAAGTCGGCTGTAACGGCCTTTGTTTTGCAGAACCCGTTGTTGAAGTTATTACAGACAGCGGTGAAAGTATTATTTACGGCAGACTTAACGAAAAAAGCGGATATGAACTTGCAAAATCCGCACTTGACGGAAAACTTACCGAAGAAAACCGTCTTACTGCAGACGAAATGAATTTTTTAAACAGTCAGACGAGAATCGTTCTTTCCGGTTGCGGTAAGGTTGACCCGGAAAGCCTTGATGATTATATGCTGTCGGGCGGTTACGGTGCATTTAAAAAAGCACTCGAAATGGGCAGTGATAATATTATTGAGGAAATTAAGGTTTCCGGTCTTCGAGGCAGAGGCGGTGCAGGCTTCCCGACTCATTTTAAATGGCAGGCTGCAAAAGATGCCGAAGGCACCGAAAAATATGTCGTATGTAATGCAGACGAGGGTGACCCCGGCGCATTTATGGACAGAGCCGTGCTTGAAGGTGACCCGCACCGTGTACTTGAGGGTATGATGATTGCCGGTATCGCAATAGGCGCATCATCGGGAATTATATATGTAAGAGCGGAATACCCTCTTGCCGTTAAAAGGCTCAATAATGCTATTTCTCAACTTCGTGAAAAGAAACTTTTAGGTGAAAACATACTCGGAAGCGGTTTTGATTTTGATTTTTACATAATGATGGGCGCAGGCGCATTTGTTTGCGGTGAGGAGACCGCTTTACTTGCTTCACTCGGCGGCAACAGAGGTATGCCCGTTACAAAACCGCCGTTCCCGGCGCAAAAAGGTTTCCGTAAAAAACCGACTAATATAAATAATGTAGAAACTTATGCAAATGTTTCGTGGATTATAAATAACGGCGGTGAAAAGTTTGCCGAAATGGGTACACAGACGGGTAAAGGTACAAAGGTATTCGCACTTGCCGGAAAAGTAAAAAGAGGCGGACTTGTTGAAGTTCCCATGGGTATAACAATAAACGAAATTGTTTTCGGTATTTGCGGCGGTATAAAAAACGATGCCGAAATTAAAGCCGTGCAGATGGGCGGTCCGTCGGGCGGATGTATTCCGAAAGAACTTTTAGATACTCCCGTTGACTATGACAGCATTATGAAAACAGGTGCCATTATGGGCTCCGGCGGTATGATTGTTATGGACGAAAATACCTGTATGGTAGATATGGCACGCTTCTTTATGGACTTTACAAGCAAAGAAAGTTGCGGAAAGTGCAATCCCTGCCGTATAGGCACCACAAGAATGAGAGAAATTCTTGAACGCATAGTAAAAGGCGAGGGTAAAGAAAGTGATATTGACACTCTTGTACAGTGGGGTGAAGCAATAAAAACGGGCGCTCTTTGCGGTCTCGGAAATTCTGCTCCCAATCCCGTTCTTACAACCGTTAAATATTTCAGAAATGAGTACGAGGCTCATATTAACGAAAAGAAATGCCCGGCAAAAAAATGCCGTGAATTTATAAAATACGAAATAGAAAAGGATATTTGCAAAGGCTGTTCGCTCTGCTCAAAAAAATGCCCTGCAAATGCCATAAGCGGTGAAATTAAATCACCGTTCTCAATAGATAAAGAAAAATGCCTTCGTTGCGGTATGTGTATTGAAACCTGCCGTTTCGGCGCAATCAAAATAAAAACAGGGGAGGAAGCATAATGGCTGTAGTAAATATCACCGTAAACGGTATAAATATCAAGGCTTCCGACGATAAAACATTACTCGATAATATTATTGATAACGGAATACATCTTCCGCATCTCTGCCACAACCGTTTTCTTGAAAGTTACGGCGGTTGCGGACTCTGTCTTGTAGAGGTTGAGGGTGTAAAAAAGCCGTTAAGAGCGTGTTCGACCTCCGTTAAAGAGGGTATGAGCGTTATCACGGATTCTCCGGCTCTTCAGAAAAGCAGAAAAGAAACTCTTGCGTTTCTTCTTTCAAATCACGCCGGTGACTGTAAGGCTCCCTGCTTTTTTGCCTGCCCCACGCATCAGGATGTTCAGAGTTATGTCGGACTTATAGCAAATAAAAATGAAAAAGAAGCGATAAAGGTTATTAAAAAAGATAATCCGCTTCCGGCATCTATAGGCAGAGTATGTCCTCACCCGTGTGAAAAGAAGTGCAGAAGAGGTCTTGTTGACGAGCCTGTTTCAATCTGCTCTTTAAAAAGATTTGCGGCTGATAAATATATTGATTATATTCCCGAATGCGAAAAAGATAACGGCAAAACCGTTGCGGTTGTCGGCGGCGGTCCGGCAGGTCTTTCCTGTGCATATTTTTTAAGACTTAAAGGTTATTCGGTTGATTTGTATGAAGCACAAAGCAAATGCGGAGGAATGCTTCGTTACGGTATTCCCGCTTACAGACTTCCGAAAGATATTCTCGATAAAGAAATTTCCGCAATAGAAAAACTCGGCGTTAATATTTACTGTAATAAAAAACTCGGTGAAGATATTACCGTTCCCGGTCTTAAGGAAAAATACGATGCCGTATTTGTAGGCACGGGCGCATGGAAAAGCGGTACGCTTCGCTGTGAAAATGACGGTGCCGAAGGTGTTCTCGGCGGTATAGATTTTCTGTACAGCGTCGCAAACGGCGAAAAAGTCGATATCGGTAAAACGGTTGCCGTAGTAGGCGGCGGTAATACCGCTATTGATGCAGTAAGAACCGCCGTAAGGCTCGGTGCGGAAAACGTTACGCTTCTTTACAGAAGAACAGAAAGCGAAATGCCTGCCGAAAAACTCGAAATAAAAGAAGCAAAGGAAGAAGGCGTAAAGTTTAAATTCCTTTGTGCGCCGTTAAAGGTTATAACGGAAAACGGCAAAGCGAAAGGTCTTTTACTTCAGAAAATGATGCTCGGTGAACCCGATGCCGGCGGCAGAAGGGCTCCCGTTCCCGTAGAGGGCGAAACAGAGGAAGTAATGTACGATACAATTATTTCCGCAGTAGGTCAGGTAGTTAAAAAAGACGGTCTTTGCGAACTTGAACTTACAAAAAAAGGCACAATAGCCGCAGACGAATTGAGTTTTATGACTTCATCGGACGGTGTATTTGCCGCAGGTGATGTAATAAACAAAGGTCCCGATATTGCGGTAAGAGCAATAGCAGGCGGTAAAAACGCCGCAAGAGCCATTGACTGCTATCTTAACGGCAAAGAATTTACACCGGAACTTCCCGAGTATTCGGTAAATGAAGATTTTGATGCTTCCGTACTCGGTGACGAAGAAAGACGGGAGCGTGTTTCATACGCCGTTGCAGAGCCTGAAGTAAGAAAAAACAATTTTCTTGAATCTTCATTTACATTTACGGACGATGAAGCGTACAAAGAGGCTTCAAGATGCCTTGAATGCGGCTGTTCTTCCGTATATGACTGCAAACTTTTACCGCTTATGCGCGAATATGACAGTTTTAAGGAAATGAGCGGCGGAAAGAAACTCTTTTATAAAAAAGATAAGAGCCATCCGTTTATTGTGTGTGATAACGGTAAATGTATTCTTTGTGCTTTGTGCGTAAGGTCGTGCCGTGAAATAAGCGGTACCGAAAACCTCGGACTTTTCGGCAGAGGATTTACAACAAAACCCATTTGTGCTTTCGATGCTCCTTTGGGTGAAAGCGACTGTATTTCCTGCGGTGCCTGTGTAAGTGTTTGCCCCACCGGTGCACTGACTTCAAAGACTCCCACTGCAAAAAATATTGTTCTCCCCTTTGCCGAAGAAAAGGTTACCTGCGAATACTGCTCTCAAAAATGCTCTTTTACAAAGAGAACAATAAACGGAAAAACCGTAAAAATGATTCCCGATGACCTTCGTAAAAAATGTTCCGTAGGTATGTTTTACCCGGTTGCGCTCGATAATTGTGACGGCGAACAGTTGCTTTCAGAAAGAATTATGAAGTCAATAACGGGTGATGTCAAATTGTTTGACGGTGATTTGTCGGGAGTAAAAACATTTGAGGAACCGAAAGAAAAGCTCGGTAAATAAATTTTAAAAAATATTATGATTTTTTAATAAATAATAATGCGATTACTATTGACATTTACCCTCATCTTGTAATATAATTAGCATATATTATAGGTGTTTCTGTACAGTAGTGCGGAAAAGTGGGGTAAAAACCCAAATGATTAGTAAAGGAAGATTTAAATGAAGAAAGTTCTTTCAGTCGTTCTTTCGATTATGATTGTTGTAATCGGTCTTATGCCTGCCGCATCTGCTCTTTACAAACCCGGCGTTTCCTCCCGTGTTGTAAAAGGTGCTTATACAGGCGATCCCACCGAGGACATCAGCGTAGTTAAAGACGACGTATTCACACTTGTTTTCAAGATGCCGGCAGTTAATAAACTTGTAGGCGCAGGTTTTTATGTTTCATTTGACGATACCGTTCTTAAGGTTCTCAATGTCAATCATGAAGGCCTTTGCTACAAAGTTGACTCCGAATCAAATAAAACCGTATATTTTAACGGCGATTTCGTATCCGGTATGAAGAATGCTTCTACAGATGAATTCTCATTCGGTTTTATGAGCCTTGACGGCGTTTCAAAAAATGCCGCAAAAGATTTCGCTTATGTAACTTTCAGAGTTCTTAATACAAAGAAATCAAACACAACCGTTAATCTCTATACAACAGAGTTCCAAACAGAAGACGGTGACGATACAAACGATGTTAAATCCGAAACTCTTCTTGAGTCAAAAATAATTAACTTTGATTTCTCCGAGTATGTTCCCACAACATCTAAAACTACTACCGAGAAAACGACAAAGGCTACGGATGTTAAAGATATCAACGGTCTTATTGCTCTTATCAAAGATATTCTCACCGGTAACGGAGCCACTTGGGCAGATGTTTCGGATGCTGTTGCAAATATTTTAGGTAACTCTGAATTGTCCGATATGATTGAACAGCTTATGGGCGGCAATATCGGTGAAGGTTTCCTTGATAAATTAAAAGATATCGGTCTTGACTTCGGCGCTCTTGAAGATATTCTTAATAAGATTATCGACTTCATCAAAGGTTTATTTAACGGCGATGAAACCACTCCGGCTACTTCTACCACAAGCGGTTACAACGATTACACAGAAGAAGACGTTACGGGCGATCCCGCTACAACACAGAATGGCTCACAGAACGGTTCCGAAGATACGGGCGATATCGGTATTGCTCTTGCAGTAACGGTTTGCGTTGCAGGCGCCGCAGCATTTGCTCTCACAAGAAAGAAAAAAGAAGACTGATAACAACCGTTTAATCTTTCCTTAATAATAAATTTATGAACAGATATTTTTGATTTTCGAAAATATCTGTTCTTTTTTTATTTTTTTAGTGACAAAAGTTATATTATATGGTATTATAAATTTATTAAAAATTCTTCAGAAAAGAGGGTTTATCTTGAAAAAGACAATTTCGATTTTATTGTGCATTGTTATGGCTCTTTCGGCTTTTTCCGTTGTATCGTATGCCACCGATACTGCCGATTTGAAAATAGCCGTAGCGTCAGACCTCCACTACAACGCTCCGCGTGAAGTAATTGCGGGACCTGAAAACGGCGTAATAAACGATCCGATTTATTTTTATGCAAACCGCCGTGCCGCTATGGAAGATGAAAGCGGATTTATCATTGATGAATTTTTAAGACAGTGCAGTGAAAACGACTGCGATTACGTTCTTATTTCCGGTGATATGGTAGATAACGGCAGAACAAAAGTCGAAGACCATTATGCAGTTGCCGAAAAACTTCGCAAATTTGAAAAAGAAACGGGAAAAGATGTTTTTGTAATAAACGGTAACCACGATTTCGGCGTTGACTGTGACGGCGATATGAAACTTTTTAAAGATGTTTACAGTGAGTTCGGTTATGATAAAGCAATCGGTACGCTTGACGGTACTTGCTCTTATACCGCAGATCTCGGTGAAAAATACCGTCTTATCGCTCTTGATTCCTGCGACCCGTCTGTTTCGACCGAAGACGGTATGTCAATAGAAAGAGTTAATTGGGTACTCGACCAAGCATCTATTGCAAAAGAGCAGGGCAGAAAACCCATACTTATGATGCACCACAATCTTCTTGACCATATGCCCCTCCAGAGAATAATAAACAGAAACTTTATTGTAAGATTTCATTATTCCACGGCAGAACTCTTTGCCGATGCCAAGTCGGATCGTAGCCAT
>JAZUHA010000390.1:0-5336 GCA_045641485.1 Acutalibacteraceae bacterium | reverse complement strand
CAAGAGTTCTTAAAGCGGCAGATGAAACGGGGTATACCGTTCTTATTACGGCAGACCACGGCAATGCCGACGAGATGCTTGAAAAGAATAAAAAAGGCGCAGTTCAGGTAAGAACGGCACACTCACTTAACCCCGTTCCTTTCATCATCTACAGCAAAAAATCTTACGAAATCAAAGACGGTAACTTCGGTCTTTCAAATGTTGCTCCCACGGTTGCAAAGATTTTCGGTATAGAGCCGTTTGCTTCATGGAACACTTCAATAATTAAATAATAATACATAAATAAAAAATCCCTCTCATATAATCTAACAGAGATTTACGGGAGGGATTTTCCTTTGTATTTTACAGATGAAAGGGCAGTAATTCTTGCCCGTTATATAGTGGAAAATAAGTCCACTGTTCGTGAAACCGCAAAACAGTTCGGTGTTTCAAAATCAACGGTACATACAGATGTTACGGAAAGACTGAAAAAAATAAATCCGTCTCTTTTTGCTCAAGTGAGGAGTATTCTTGACATAAATAAAGAGGAACGGCATATAAGAGGAGGTATTGCAACACGGGAAAAATATTTAAAAGAAGCGGAAATTAAAGGAATTATTGACAAAAAACGAAACAGCATATAAAATGTAAATGTAAAGGAAGTGTATTTTTATGAAAAAAATATTATCGGTTTTGTTTGCGGCTCTTATGATAACTGCCGCTTTTTCGGGTTGCTCGGGTAAAACGGAAGAAAACAAAGAAAATGTATCTGAAACGGCAGAGAGTTTTGTGGATGTTTCGTCTGCAAATGCATCGATATCACTTAACGAAGATACCGCAAGAAGCCTTTTGGGAAGTTTCGATAAGAAAATTTTACAGCTTTCCGATGACCTGAGTTCTTATACTCTTAAACTTTCGGGAGAAAAGATAATGAGCAGTGACGGTTGTAAGGTTGAAGCGTATAAAAAGGGGAGCACCGCTCCGGAAAAAACTTACGGTATAGTGGGCTCCGACTGCTATATTTTTGATGAAAGCAAACAGAAGTATTTACTGCTTACGGAAGACGGTACTGTTGAACTTATAAGTAAGTCTGCAAATGAAAGCGGTTTTGTTTACGATAAAGACAACAGTAATGCTATTTTGACGATGTTTAAACAATATCCCAAAGAAAAACTCGGACTCAGTAAAGAATTGGCGGATTATGTTTACATCGCTTCTGCAGAAGTGTCAAAAGACAGCAGCGGAAAAGTCGTTTACGTAATAAATGTTTATGAAAAAGACGGCTCTCAAACGGGTGTGAAAATCGGCTTTAACGAAGTAAACAGATATGTTTTCAATTCCGCAACGGGAGAGTATGAAATTTTAAAATAAAAAGTACGCTCTTGTAGATTTAAAACTCAATTGTTTCCGATGCAGATGTAAATGACGAAAATGTTGCGGTGGCGTTTTTGAAATAAAATACCTGTGTGTTGCCGTCATTTTCATTATACATTCGAAAACAGATAACATAAATTACCACAGATAACAATAAATAATTTCACTTCTTTTAAGCAAACTATAATCACAAACGCAGACAAACAAGAAAAGGGAGTGAAAAGAATGTCATCAGGTAATAAAAGTTCAAAACCCAAGTCAAAGGCAAAGTCCGCAAAAAAGGATACACTTAACAAGGTTAAAATGGAGGCTGCCTCCGAGGTCGGCGTAAATCTTAAAGCCGGCTATAACGGCAACCTTACCTCTAAAGAAGCCGGCTCCGTAGGCGGTCAGATGGTCAATAATGTGTGTCCCGTACGAACAGTAAAATTCATAAGAAATAACCGCAATTCTGACGGCCACGAGCAGAAAATTACATATAAAGTTGCATTTCAACTTTGACGGGAAACGCCTAAAGTATTTCGATTTTTCATAAATTGACAACATAGCGCAAAGTACAGTTTATTGTAAATAATCTGATTGGGACAGTAATTGTAATCGGCAAACACTTCAATTCCGTCGTGATTGAAAAATTCGTTGATGGCGGCAGCCGCTGCGGGAGAACGGCTTTCGCCGTGTTCGCACTGACAAACTATACTGTATACATTCTTTTCGGCTTCAAGAATGAATTTTGCGAGTTTTTCGGCTTCGGTGAAAAAACTGTTGTACTCTATACTGTATTCATCTAAGTCAAAAAAACTGAAATCGGGAACATCGACATAAAATACTCTGTCTGTTACCTGTGAATAATCGACTTTATCTTCTTCATCGGAATCATAAAAACTGATTACCGCCGCTCTTTGCGGAAAAGAATTATCGGCTATTTTCCTCATTGCTTCTTCTTTTGAAAAAATGTAAGTGTGCATAGTTGTTGCTCCTTTCTTGTTGTGAAAATATATTATCACAGACCGTGGGAAGTTTTTATTACACCAAAAAGAGCCGCCGAAGCGACTCCAATTTATATTCTTTCAAATTTTTTAATTTGATAATTATATAAATATCCTCTATAATCAGCAGATTTGTATGGATTTTTTATAATCGTCTTTTACTATATTTATTGCCTCTTTAAAGCGATCTAAAGACTTAAACCATATTCTACCATAGGCACATGGATGATATCCCCAAATAATATACAGATTCTTGCCATTATCAAGATAATGGTATTTATCAACCGAAATATTATAATCATCTGATTTATAAAGTGTTTCAGTATGTTCACAAACAGTTTCCAAAGTTCCATTTTTATTTCCCCAAAAGTAGGATGTACTGAATTTGCCTTGCACAATGATTATATCAGGTCTCAGAATATTGATTTCATTAGTCAGTATATGGGGACAATATTTTTCCATTTCTTTATTGGTGGCAACATTATGATTACTCGATTCCAAGTTTTTTTTGAAAGCGCACTTAAAATAATTGGTTAAACAAAACTCAGATGATAAATCATCAAATTGCTTTAAGTGTTCTTCATTAATTATACTTTCGTTTACAAAATCCTTACAATTTATTTTACCGAGAATATATGCAAGCGTATGAAATGTTCCGACATAGTGAGGATTATGTACCTCAGACACTTTTGCGGGAGAACCTATTTCGTAACATTTAGAAACACCTTCCTTGCCGACAAACATTATTTTCGGATGTTCGGGATTATCGTAATTTTCACCGATTTTCAGTCTGCTGCAGTTTATTTCAGCTCCGTTGGGAATATCTTTACTGCATTTTGAAAAGCATATGCATTTACCGTCACAACTGTATTCTTTTCTATACATTTCCTCCAATTTTTCTTTATAACACATATTATTCACTTCCATTGCAATATTTTTCTGTTACTTCTTTCAAATCTTCTTTAATCTCATCAGCAAGCGACTTCGGCTCAAGTATTTTCACATGCAGTGCATACTGCATTGCCCATCTTCGCATGGCTTCGAGGTTTACATTAACTCTTACGGTTACATCATACTCTGTTTCGTTTGAAAACTCAATATCTGTTCCGAACCAGTCGATTATATCGTTTATAAGATATTTCTTTGCGACGAAGGTAACGGGTGTGCTCTCGCCGGCGAACATATAAATGTGCTCTGCCATGTGCTTTGGCAGATTCAGACCGTTTTCAAGACCTTTGACTTTTTTCATCGGCTTAATCGGTGTATCAAGTAACTTTATATCCGTTATTCTGTCAAGGCGGTAATTTGCAACATTATCGTATTTATCATAATTACATATCAGATAATATCTGCCGTTTGCGGCGGCAATCTGATAAGGATTTATTATGTATTCTCTTGCATTCCCGTCATCATCTGTACGGGTGTGCATTTTTTTATCCGTTGCGTATGAATTATACTTAAATGAAATCTGTTTACCTGCTGTAATCGCCTCGTCAATTGTTTCTATATTAAGGAACAACTGCTTGTTCTGAGGTGAATTGTCGGGCAGAGTGCGTATATGCTTTACTCTCGCTTTGAAATATTGGTTTGACAGTCCCTCCAGCTTTTCGACAAGCTCTTTGCATTGGCTGTACGGAATGTGCTTTGAAAACAGCAGACTGTCTATGAGCAAACGAAGCTCGCCGTCTGTGAAATCACGCACAAGATAGAAATCTGAAAGGATATAATTTTCTTCAAATTCTCCCGTTTTTGCATTCGGCACCATTCTGACAGATTCGCTGTATTCAATTTCATAACCGAAATCAATCAGATTGAGAATATTGCGTTTGACGGTTTTTCTGTCGGCGTCCATATTGTATTCGGTTTTCAAAATCTCAACAATATCTTTCTGTGAAAGTCTGTGATTTTCATCGGTGTATCTCTGAAGAATATCAAGGATGTTGATTATAATAAGTTTTTTCGGCTGTTTCGTGTATGTCACGGTTATCACCTCAACGGCATTTTATCATCTTTGCCGACATAATACAATATGCGGTGGGAAAATTTTGGTACATCAAACAGTATATATTAAAGTTGCAGCGGAAAATACAATGCTTTTGCCGTTAATTATTGTTTTTGTTTAAAGTCTGAAGAAAGATGAGGAGAGATATTATGAGATTCGTAATTGCAAAACCAAAAAATAAAATGAGTTTGGGCGATTTATTTTATTCTGTTCCGAATCCCTATGCTATGAAAGAGTTTAAGGAATACGATGATATAATAAATGAATGCAGGGAAAAAGCCGAAAGAGAGTTATCCGGCAGCGATATTGAACAGCTGGAAAAAGAGATTACGGCAGTTGAAAACACCTCCAATAAAATGGCTGTTTGCATTATTAAAGCAATAGCGGAACTTTCGGGGAATATGGGCTATCCCGTTTCACTTTCGGGTGATGAGTCCGGTATGGTGCTGATGTATTTGCTGGGGGCTTCAAGCGTTCATCCGCGGCAAATCGGTCAGTTCCGCTATCCATCCGAAAAGGTTATAAACGATATGTACAGTTCCGAAAAGCGTTTCACACTTGCAATCGCAGAACCGGTCAGGGTACATATTCAAAAGGAGTTAGATAGACGGTTTTCGGTATATGATGCGAATTATGGGGTATATAAGACAATTTCGCTGCCGGGTTGGGAAGCTCTTGAAGATGTAAAAGGCAGCACTTTTAATTCCGATTATTCGATATGTTGTTCTGCTGAATACAATAATGCTATACAAAATTTGTATCGGGAATTATATGAGGCTTCGTTTTCGGAAAGTGTCGATAATAACAAAAACTTTTCTTTTGAAGATTTATGTAGATTATATTCTTATGGTAAGTGCAGTCGGAGTTGTCCGAAAAACATACATCAGTTTAATGCTCTGAAAGAGTTGCTGTTCAAGGATGATATATACGAATTGCTTGTGAAGGAGGGAATACCGAATATTGTTGCGCTTGATATTGCGAATAAGGGATTTTGG
>JAZUHA010000389.1:0-1581 GCA_045641485.1 Acutalibacteraceae bacterium | reverse complement strand
GAACAAAAGCGTAACGCTCCGGGTGTGCAATTACGGGAATAAGATTCTGTGACATTATATATGAACACCAAGCCATAACATCGGTTTCGTCCGCTTTATAAAAATTAAATTCTATAAGAATATACTTTGTTCCGCCGATTGTGTAGGGTTTAAGATATCCGATATTAAATATCTCATCATCGCACAAAACCTCAAAGCCTTCTACCAATTCGATATCACAGCCCTCATCACTCAATACATGCCTTAACCATTCGATTTTGGCATTTCTGCGGTCAATAAGTTCCTCGGCATCATCCCAATATACAATATGCGGCGTCAAAAAAAGAGTATCGGTACCCGTTTCCATGGCCATATAACACATTTCAAAAGTAGTTTCAATATCTTGTGAGCCGTCATCGATATGCCAGAGAGTATGAGAATGAAAATCTGTCATTTATTTGCCTCCGTTTTTTCTTCGGTATCACAAACTTTCCGGCTTTTTTTGCCGAAAATTCCCTCATCATACATAAATTTTAAAATCAGAACGGAAAACGGCAAAATGATTATACCGAAAGTTCCGAAAAGCCTTGCGCCGACAAACATTGCCATAACAGTTACTATTGCAGGAAGCCCCGCCTGATTTGCAACAAGTTTCGGCTCCACAATCTGACGAATAACCGTTATCACTATATAAAGAACAATAAGACCGACTCCGAGTTTTGCATTGCCGAAAAAGAAGCAATACGCAGCCCACGGTATTACAACCGTGCCCGTACCGAGAACGGGAACAATATCAACAATACAAGTTACAAAAGCAATAATTGCAATATAACCGCCGGTATAAGCGCCGAGAAGTTTTAAAAGATACAATCCCAAAAACATCTCGGTAAAAGTTATAAGCATTATGGAGGCATACGCTTTAAGCATTTTACCCACACCGTAAGTCAGGGTATGCTTTGCGGAAACAACTTTTGCCCTTTTATTCTCCGGGAAAAGAGAAACTACAAGATCTCTTATTTTTCCGTAATCGGCAGTCATAAAAAAGCAGGAAATAATTGTTACAAGAAGCGAAAGCAGTGCAGTCGGAACAGACTTTAAAACACTCAACGCACCGCTTATCGGAGCAGATAAATCCGAAAAACTGAAACTGCCGCCGCCGTTTACCGTTGTTGAAAGTTTTGTAAATGCGGTGTTAATAAGTTTTTCTGCATTGTCACGAAGCGAAACGGGAAGTCTGACAATAACAGATTCCGCTATTCTTTTTAATTCAACAAAAACAGCATCAAGCGATGAAATATTCTTAAACAGCGAATTGAAAAATTCTTTCAGTTCATCAAAAATAAGCACACCCGCAAAAAACAAAACGAAAACTACGGCAAGTACGATTAAAAGAACTATAAGAACCGAAAGAGGACCGTGTGCTTTTATTTTTAATTTTGATTCTATCTTATTTATCGGTTTCTGAAGAAAAACAGCCAGAGCCGCCGCAAAAAGAAACGGGAACAAAAACCCAAAAGCGAACTTTACTATGCAGTAATAAAGTCCGGCAATTATTGCGAAATACAGAAAGTTAATAATAAAATCCCGACGGTTTTTAACAAT
>JAZUHA010000388.1:0-10086 GCA_045641485.1 Acutalibacteraceae bacterium | reverse complement strand
TGTTTTTGATAAATACCTTCCTCTGTTTCCCGACAAAATTTACAGAAATATTTATGAAATGAGGATTACCAATGTATTTGCACAATTATGACATATCCGGAAGCAGCAAAGGCACTTGATACAATTATTGAAAGCAAAATATTCTGATACCAAACACGGCGGAGCCAACCACTCCGCCGTGATTTTTTCAAGAGTGCCGGCTTTTTGAAAAATTTTACGGCACTCGGTACCGTGAATCTGTACCTTTATCCGCTCAGTTTTGTAAGCACGCTGAGTTGTCGTCAAAAGAAATTATAAAATATCAAGGTACAATAATCACCTAAAAGTGAATTTTCACAAATTTTCACCGAAAAAAGTGAAAATTGCAAATCAAAACATAAAAAGCACATTATCGGCAAAATTTCAATTGTAAATGCACAATCTCATTTCGATTTTTGCCAACAACAAGATAGAATGATATATTTTTCACTCAAGCATAGCATCAGATTTTCTTATCAAAAGTTTGAAATATTTATCAAATTCTTGCTTTCACAGTCGAACCGTGATATACTATATTAGTGTTATTGTATCCAGCACCAAATAGCTCATAAAGGAGATTCAAAATGGCTGTTAGTTATAAGAAACTGTGGCACATCCTTGTTGACAGAAACATGAAGAAAAAGGATCTGGAAGAAGCTGCCGGCATCACCCACTATCAGATGTACAAGCTCGCCAACGATAAAGATATCACCACCGACGTCATCGGTGCGATTTGTGCCGCTCTTGATGTTGAGCCAAACGATATTATGGATTTTGTCCCGGATAGTAAGTAAGTGCGTTTTATTGGACATACAGTGATATACAATATTCTTGGCTAATACCACCTTGGAGGAGAAAAAATGTACGAACAAATTAAAAACGATATTTCAACTGAGTATTATAAAAATAATTACCCTAACGATGGTCAACGTTTTATTGCTTGGTATCTAAGAAATATACATAATCTGGATACTTTTGAAGCAAAAGAATGTATTACTGACGGAGCCGGAGATAAGCAGATAGATGCTGTTTATATTGATAATCAGGCATGTACTATTTATATCATTCAAGGGAAATTTTATAGTGGAGATACCGTCAATGCTGAGCCATTAAGAGAGGTACTATCTTCTTGGATTCAGATCAAGGATTTAGCCGCATTACAAGAAGGAGCCAATGATAAGTTGAGAATGAAAATCAGCGAAATATCATTAGCACTTGAAGATGAATATGAGGTGTGCTTTGAACTGATAACAACATCCTCATTAACCGAAGCGGCACAAAATGATTTGACGATATTTCAAAATCAAATAAGCGACGACGATTCTATCAATGCTTCCGTTTACGTAATTGATAGTGCCGCGCTTGCTTTCAAATACGATGAAGCGCTAAATAAGAATCGCCCTTACATTAACCATGAATTCAAACTTGAGGAAGGCAAATTTATGGAATTGATGATCGGTAATACTAAGGCGGTTATAATTGCATTACCGTTAAAAGATTGCATCACTATTCCCGGGATAAAGGATGGAAGTCTGTTTAGAAAGAATGTAAGACAATCACTGGGAACGAGCAATAAAGTTAACAAAGGTATTGCACAAACAATAAAGAAGGATGCCGGCGACTTTTTCTTTTTGCACAATGGTATTACGGCTATTTGCTCGAAGATGTCAATCAACAACAATGTTCTCTCTGTCAAAGAACTCAATGTTGTAAACGGATGTCAATCGCTCAGCACAATTTTCAGCTGCAGCGAATATGCAAAGCAAAGTAAAGATGCTTATATTATGTTCCGCTTCTATGAAATTGGAGATACAGACAGAGCTGATAAAATAAGCACATCTACGAATTCTCAAAGTGCGGTTAAAGCACGTGATTTACGAAGCAACGATAAATCTGTTCTTGCAATGAAAAAAGCTTACGAACAGTTTTTCACTGATGGTTACTTTGTTACAAAACGCGGAGAAAAAGTAAATACCGCAAAGTACAACACCGCTCATGTTGTTAACCTTACGGATCTTGGCAAGCAGCTGATAGCATGGCATTCCCAACGTCCAACAATTTCATATAGTGAAACTAAAATATTCGATAAATACTTTGACCAACTGTTCCACCGCGACTATTCTCCGGAAAATGTTCAAGCCTTAAATGTTTTATTCAATGTTGTACTTGATAAGTGGACAAAGGATAATCCCATGGGGCTTAACGAGACACTGCTTGCAATGAAAGCCTACGCACCGTACCATCAGTTATACGCGATTTCTGCTTTGTTCTGCGAAATAAATAAGATGAATGACTCTGTACCAAGTCCAGCAGTAGTATATGACAAACTAAAAAGTAACGACATGATAGACTGCGTAGTCGATATAACCGGAAATTGCTTAAATATGGCGATGTCAAATGCTTCTGCTGAAGCTGCGGAAAACAATAAGATGTTTGTTCCACAGAACTGGATAAAATCAAAGGCATCATTAAAAGACATACGAACTGCAATACGCCAGTATTTAGCCACATTGAAAATGATGCCGGGCGGAAAAGATGTTTTTGCCAACCTCGAAAAAAATCTTTGCATGGAAAAAGAAGATTTTGAAAGCAGATGGACTGCGGATTAAATTTCAAAAGATGTAAGAGAGAATATTATGCTACACAACGGACTTTACGAACAAATCATAAATAAAGGCCTTGATTCAGAGCTTTCCGTTACGGACAAGCTCTCTCAAACTGCGCCCATTGACAGTGCGGAAGCGTCCAAAGTGTTAGCAAAATATATTGCAGATGTTGTTGAAAAGGGTCTTGAAAACGTCAAGGATAACGGCGGAGATCTGACCACTCAGGTTGAGCTTGCAAACAAAATCATCACCACCATTATGTCCGAAACCCGTGAGACGGATTTTGATGAATTATCCGTTGCCGAGCGTGCGGAACAGCTTCTTGCCCTCTTTGACAGGCAGAACAGTAAATTCGCCCTGAATGAAAAAGCCGAGATAACCCGCCCCGAAACTTCAATAGCTCAGAGCTCACTTTTTACCGGTGCCATCCACGAGCCGCAGATGTTCACGGAGCTGAAAAAAGAAATCGTCTCCTGTAATCGCATTGATATGCTTGTTTCGTTTATCAAGTGGAGCGGTCTGCGTCTGATTATGGATGAGCTCACCGAATTCACTCAGAACGGTGGCAACCTGCGCATTATCACAACATCATATATGGGCGCAACGGATGTTAAGGCTATTGAAGAGCTCCGCCAGCTTCCGAATACGCAAATCAAAGTCAGCTATTACACAAAGCGCACAAGGCTCCATGCCAAAACCTATGTTTTTTATCGTGACACCGGCTTCACAACTGCCTATGTCGGCTCGTCAAATCTTTCAAACGCCGCCATTTCAAGCGGACTTGAATGGAAGGTTAAAGTAACAAAAAAGGATTTGCCCGAAACGATTGATAAAATTGCGGCAACCTTTGAGAGCTATTGGAATTCAACCGAGTTTGAATATTATGACGAGGGTCAGCGTGAGCGAGTGACCGAAACGGTCAACGCAGAGGTGGTTTTCGTATGAGAAAGCAGAAATACCATCTCTCCCTCACCGACACCGAACGCCGTCTTGTACTCCAATGCTTGCTTGATCTGCGCAGCGCCCTAATAGCGCAAGGCAAATACACAGACGGCGTCGATGAGGTTATAATCAAGTTCACAAAATAACAATTATACTGTTAGTCCATTCCATACGGAAGGAATGATACGAAAAGACAAGCTACGTTCAAAATCACCATAATTTCTAAATACTGATCGGTGCATATATTTCCCCGCTTTGTTCTTCCAACAATTTTCTATCATTCCGACACTATACAAATATTCAAGCAATTCAAGCGGTGTCATTTTAAAATCGTGGTTAACAGATTTATATCTGAAAGTAAACGAAGTCAAATTCATATTTCTTGATCCACAAAGTCTAAGTAATTCAATGACAAATTTGTAATCATCCTGCAATACGGGGTTTATTTCGTTAGCAAGTTCAGTATTAACAAGCCAATTTGAATATTTTTTCAAAGCGTCATTATACATTGCTTCACTAAATGATCCATAAATGCAAATTTGCTTTTGCAATATTTTTAGAAGGTTAATTAAATCACGAGGTCGAAAAAGCGTCTGATATACCAACGCTTTAAATAAATCTATTTTAATGCCGCAGGATAATAATGTCGGACGGTCAATGTCAAACACTGTAGAAAACGAAACTGCTTCATACCCTTTTCCAGATGTTTTAATCCGTTTATTCACCATTTTGAAAAGATCCGAATCGTAAATATCTCTCATATTATTGATATTCCAGCTAAGGTCAAGCCTGAAATCATCCCAGCGGGCACTTTCGGCATCTCTTGATGCCATTGCTTTCATTATGTCAGATCTTATATACAGCACAACCTTTGCATTTTCAATAGATTTTGAACGCAAATGTTGATTGAAACCATATACTGCCTTAAAAAGACTGATAATTGCTTGATAATATTCCTCAAGACTTTGGTATTGATTATAATTGTCATCCAATCTATCAAACTGAACAATTATCTTACTTGTGGAAGAAGTTGTAATAAAATAATTAGTAATTAGATCAAGCAGAGTAGAATTAATTGTTGATATATTTTCATTCTGGAATTTATAACTACAAGATGATTCATTCTCAAAGCCCATACCGAGCCCATGAGCAACTAAACTACCATTTGCCTTTGTAGTATTTGAAATAATATCTTTATGTAAATCCACTGCTCGAGTGCCCAAAAAGGCGTTACAGTATTCTTTTATTTCAGTAAAGTATTCGTTAGATTCGTCATTTTCGATTTTTGCGATGTTTTGAATAAACAAATTATATATAACATTCTTCCAAATAGTTTGATACTGATTTGGTCTCGAAAAATTGTCATCATTTAGCTGTAACAACCTCTCAAATGGAAAATCGCCAAAATCTTTGTTTACCACAATACAACCATTTGTGAAAGCTTCATGCTCTATCATCCGATATATTGACGACTTTCCTGTACCTTTTTTTCCTACAACAAAAAACACTTTATCATCAACTATTTTTTCCCAATAACCATTATCTAAAAAGTATTTGCCTAAATTTGGGTCCCCGTATCCATCAATTTCTCCAAAATCAACATTTCTTATTAAATCTATATTCATAAAAAACATCTCCTTCTTTTTATTTCTTCGTATCGAGTAAAAATTTATTTTTCGAACTTTTTGATATTCATAAGAATTTGAACATTGCTTTTTGAGTCAATTTATCAAAATGGCAACTCATCATCCACATCGACCAAATCAGACAAATTTGATTTAGTAATGCCCAAAACATTCTTGGCTCTGCATAGCAAATGATCATAAGTAAGAATTGAAAGCTGATTATATGAAGCGTTCAAAATGCGATACGCCTCTCTCTGCTCATCATTCCAATCTTCCGAACGGCCAAATACTAAAATACACCTTGGCTTGACTACTTTACTCTTTGTACGTTCAATGAATTTCTGACTGTTTGCTTCACGTTCAATCTCGTAAATATAATTTAAGCATTGTGTGATTGCTTTTGTAAGATCAGATGATGGCACATAATTGTTGTGATCTTTTGTAGAAGCCCAAAAAGGTAATCCATTCGGCTTTTTAATTTCAACCAAATCGATAAAGCTATCAAATGCTCGCATAATATAATCTGCAATGTTTTCTGTGTCGATCGCACGCTCATCAATTATTTGTGCAAAATCAGAACCGAGTACCCACTTATTATCCGCAAACCATTTTTGCCAATAACTTTCGGACAGATTTTCGCCAAGTTTATCTTCGAATTCCGCAAGTGATTTTTTTCTCTTTATTGAAGTTGCAGCAATATAAACATTGTCAGTTAATATATCATTATCAATAAGCAGATTTGCCGTATCATCCTGACTATCCACAAGACTTTTGAACTTAATAATCAATTCCGAGTTGTTACCGTCGACATTAATGTATTCACCAGAACCAAGATTAACGGGAGTATAGTTTTCTGATATGTATTTAATCAAAGCATTTAACTCATCATTATCGAGAGTAAGTTCACTTTTTGGCTTATCACTAACAGCATTGCCGAACGGATAATTGTATCTTCCGATTTTCATCGAAATATCGGATTTGTCAGGATGATCGTGGGGTATTTTCATAAGCATTGCCTGCGAATATACCCTTTGTTTTGATTTCAATGTGCAGGGCTGAGCATAATCAACACCTTTTTGTGATGTTTTTACTTCGCTCAAAACAAAACCTCCTTTATATTCTATCACTGTACGGCAAAGACTTTATATAACTATCCATCCATTCCCAATCAGGTATATATCCATCTTCTGAGTATTTACAACTCTCATCGATTACAAATTTCCCATCACATTTTTGAGCAGGCAATTTAATAAAACTATTAGCTATAGTATCTCTACGCATCTTTCTCCCATAATTAAAAAGATTGCAGTTTGCAAATGTTAATATAGTAGTTAGAAATAACAATTCTTTTTCCGACCAATTATGACCAATTGAATGCATTCCTTGAACGTGAGCAAATCCAATAAAAGGATCTGGTTGATAAAAGAAAGTATTTCCCTCGGTGGTATCACTAAAAGTGATTATGTTTCCTTCTTCTGTTGGCTCCAATGTTGAAAATCCTTTAATTGCATTATTCATAGCACTATTAGCTATAAAAGGGGTTTTACCGCCATCATCCAAATCATTATTGGACATTCCCTTGTAGTCCTTGGTTGGCTGAATTGTAAACATTTTTCCTATTTGAAAATTTTTCCACTCGGTAACATCAAGTTTTATATTTGTTTTTTCACTTTCATTTATGCTATAATCAGTGTGTAAAGAATTAATATAATCATTCATCCACTTTTTATCTACTTCATTAATTGAACCTTTCGCAATTATGTAGGAAAGATATAAATCTATTGTGGTCTGAAAATCTTTTTTAGTTAACTCCTGCCAATCCTGTTCCATATACGCTTCAGCGAGCCATTCATCTTCCCAGCTTACTCTACGCATAACAGATAGCCCCGGTATTATGCGCTTATTCTTATATACATCGAGCCAAAGTTTTTCAGTCTGCTGCCATAAACTGTTACCATCGGCATCCGTCTGCTCAACTCTTCCAAGACCTTTTCGCTTTATAAAATTATCTCTTTTATAATAACCAAAAAATGTTTCTTTATCTGCTTTTTCGTGTTTTTGAGAAAGGTCAAAAATCATACAACACGCAACAGCAGAGGCTCCAGGATAGAACATATCATTAGGCAAAGAAAAAACAGCTTCAAGCGTATATTTTTCAAGCAATTTTTTCTTGTATAATTTCGTATCCCCTTTATTCCCAATTGCTGCCTGCATTGGTAGTAAAACAGCTATTTTGCAAGTTGGCGGAACACAGCGAGCTATCCATTCAACAAAGTGTAACCCTTTTGATGGATCCTCTTTATTGCTCGAACTCCAAGTTTTTATGTATTCAGGGTTGCAACATTTTTTAGTTGCATTATATGGCGGATTCATTAGGACAATATTTATGTTGTTTTCTTCAATCCATTTTTTTCGCTTAAACATTGAATCCTGCACGACATTTGAATTTCCGTCACCGTGTATTAACATATTGGTAGAGGAAAGTCCGAAAGCTCCATCTTCATATTCAATGCCAAATATCTGATTTTTCTTTACTTCTTCACGTTCTTCTTCGGTTTCACAGTCATCCATTGCATCTGTCATAGCTCTAACAAGAAACGCTCCACTTCCACAACAAGGATCTAAGACACGAGAGTTTTTGTTTACACCGACCGCCTTGCTCATAAAGTCACAAATATGGTCAGGAGTAAACGCTTGGTTTTTATCAGATTTTCCAATATACTTATTAAATGTTGTAAAAAATAGGTTTAACAAATCTTGGCCAGCGGTGTTTTTATCGTTTATGTACGGAACTACATTATCATCGATAAACTGCAGAATATCTTTTAACTCATCATAAGTTAAACTTGTTACGTCCTGGTCACCGAGAACTTTGTTATTAAGAACAGCAAGTTTTCCTGCTTTATTCAGGCTTCCTCCACGTGTTAGCAAACCTTCAAGAATATCTTTGATGTTTTTAAGTACAACTTTTTCAGGAGACACTTTTCTTCCAGTTTTTGGATCAAGTGTTTCTTTCACATCTTTATATACGAGACCATTCTTTAACGCAAGAAGACAAGTTCCAACAAATTGGCTACGTAGTTTTTCATTAATACCATCAGAATGAAGCTTTTCGTTTAATGTCTTGATAGAATCAACAACTTTTATTTTATCATTCACTTTACCAAAGCACTTATCTTCGTATTCTTCAAAAGATTTTAGAGTTGTTTCGTCCTCGGCACGGTGTTCATCATCAATAATAACAGATTGACCATACCAAACCCATACTTCATCACCGTCTGTTTCAGCAAGTATTGCAACGATTTTCTTATCGGAATATGCTTTTTCAAAACGAACATAATCCTGTAACTGAGCTTGAATTTTTGCTTTGTCCCATTTGCTAAATTTGTTCTTTGTCTCTACCAAAATAGCCAAACGATCATTCTCAAATCGTATATCAAGATACTGATGCTGTGTGCCCGTTGTGGCTTTCTGATAGTCCTTTATATCCTTTCCAACAGACTTAAGAGCCTGCACATAGCTAAATTCGCCCGACTCAGTATTTCCTATACGGTATTTATCACCAATTCTGTTTATGATGTCAAATCTGTTCATTTTTATTTTCCTCCAATTTGGATTTATCGTCGCCCTCCTAAGAGTGCGTTTTTAGTTCGATTTTATTTTGCCGTTTTTGCTAAAGTGTTTTCCAAAGTGCCATTTTGGCACTTTGTGATTTTTGAAGTGGCACTTTGGAATTTCTCCCTTTTTACTTCCTGCAATTTTCCAAAGTATCAATTTGATACTTTGGAGATTTGAAATTGATTCTTTAGAAATGTTATCGGTCATTTTTTCTTCGGGTATCAGGGATGTCCCTGACAAAAACCGTTTTGGGAGTTGAAACGGTCTGCTTGCTAAGCTATCGCAGAAAATAAAGCTTATAGTTCTTCCGTCTTAAAAGTAGTATAACCTTCGTAATAATAACTGTGGTCGATGCCTTTCATATAGACCTCACGGCTATCTACATCGTCGGTCAGAGCGGCGCTGAGCAGATGCTTGATTTCAATATCTTTAATCGGGCTGCGCTCCATGGCAAGAAGATAATCCTCTTTGTCAACCTTGCTCCAGTCAACAACCTTATGAAGTTCTTTCTTGAAAATCAGATCAAGCCAGATGCGTGTGCTTCTGCCGTTGCCCTCTCTGAACGGGTGGGCAATATTCATTTCAACATATTTCTCAACAATCTCATCAAAGTTGGATTGCGGCATTTTATCAATACCGTTGAGAGCTGCTTCAAGATACATTACCGGAGCAAAACGGAAATTGCCTTTTGCAAGGTTTACTGTTCGTATTTCTCCGGCGAAGTCATAAATTTCATCAAACATATATTTATGGATTGTTTTGAGAGTGGAAAACTTTCCAGCATCCAGTTTATCAAGTATGCCGCTTTCAAAAAGTTCAAGTGCTTTTTTCTTGCTGATGCGCTCTTCCTCACGGGCGAGATCTGCGGAGCTCGTCAGTCCCAATTTATTTTCAAGTGCCATATTGCACCTCCGAATTTTATTATATATATTTTAACATGTTGCATAGTTAAATTCAACAAATATAATAAAATGGAGGATATTGATATAATAAAATGGAGGATATTGAAAAAGTATTTGCTCTTTGTCTTTCGTTATATCACGTGAGTTCATTTGTACCTCCGTATAGGTAAAAAACAGCCGTCACATTTCTGCGGCGGCTGAGGATGAATCAGTTATTCCTTACATATTGGGTATTTCTGCCTGAGCCCAAACGCTTCAGCGTTCCGTCTTCAACAAGTTTCTTCAATGTACTTTCTACGGAAGAACTGCCGAGACTCGGACAGTTTTCAAGAGCATCCTGTTTGGTAAATTTTCCGATTGTTCTCTGAGTGTATG
>JAZUHA010000387.1:0-5172 GCA_045641485.1 Acutalibacteraceae bacterium | reverse complement strand
TAAGACCGCTTGGCCTCCGACTTTATTATTAAAAAATAAAGACATTTTAGGTCATAGATATTATAACAAATTTGATTTTATTGAATGGTTAAATCAAGATGCGAAGTAGGTGATGTTATGCCGAAGATCAGTGTTATTATTCCCGTTTATAATGTTGAAAAGTATTTAAAAGAATGTCTTGACAGCATTCTGTCGCAGACACTTCGTGAAATAGAGGTTATAGCGATAAATGACGGTTCACCCGATAATTCTCTCAGGATTTTAAGAGAATACGAAAAAAAAGACAATAGAGTAGTTGTTATAGATAAAAAAAATGAAGGCGTGGGAAAAGCGAGAAATGACGGCTTAAAAAAAGCTTCAGGCGAGTTTATAGCTTTTATGGATTCAGATGATTTTTACCCCTCGGATACCGTTCTTGAAACTCTTTACAATGCTGCCAAAGAGAATAATGTAAATGTTGCGGGTGGCAGAAAAATCTCACTTTATCAGGATGGTACAAAAAAAGAATGGGGATTTTGTGAATCCGAAAAAGGACAAAAATTCGGCAAACTCGGATTGTGCCAATATTCCGATTTACAGTATGATTACGGATATTGGTTATATATTTATAATCGTAAAATGATTATAGATAATGACGTGTTTTTTCCGCCGTATAAGCGTTTTCAGGATCCGCCGTTTTTTGTAAAAGCCATGATAACTGCCGGTGAATATTATTGCTGTGATATTTTCAGTTACTGTTACAGAGTGATTCCGGATGCACAAAAATATACAATTGAAAAAACCGTTGATTTTTTATCGGGAATTGCAGATAATCTCGTGATGTCGAAAAACAATAATTATATTAAACTTCATTATCTTTCTGCTATGCGTTTATATGAAGATGTTTCTTTTGTGGCAATGCATAATATTTTCAGTGAAAATAATATGAAACTTATATATAAAATGATGCAGGTTGTATCTCTTGTGGATGTTCAGTGGCTTATTGATGAGGGTTTTGATGTGCCGAATCCTTTTGTGCCCGAAGTATTCCGGTATCTTATATCTACGGCAGAAAAATATGAAAAGTTAAGAAGTAACAAAATTTTGAAAATTGTTTCGAAATTCAAGAAATAAGGTAAAATAAAATGTCTGACAGTATATTGATGAGGGCAGAGCATAGGCTTTATCTTGAAAATAAAAAAAGAAAGTTGAAAAACAAGAATGTAACTGTTATTTCTTCAAATTGCAACGGGGCATATATTCTTCATGATTTGGGTTGCAGATTCAGTTCACCTACCGTTAACCTTTTTTTCTTTGCATATGATTTTCTTAAATTACTTAAGAATCCGAAAATTTATTTTGAAGCTGTACCGCTTCAGATTGCTTCCGCTTTGCCGTATCCCGTCGGAAAAGTTCTCGATATAACGGTATATTTTATGCACTACAAATCTTTTGAAGAAGCAAAAGAGAAATGGTGCGAAAGAGGAAAAAGGGTCGATTATAAAAATATTTTCGTAATAATGAGTGAGAGATATGGTTGTACTTATGAAATAATTAAAGAGTTTGATGAATTACCGTATGAACACAAAGTAATATTCACTCATAAACCGTATCCGGAGTTTAAAAGTGCATACTATATAAAAGGTTTCGAAAATTACGGGGAGGTTAAAGCACTTTCCGATTGGAAGCCGGGTTTTTGGAAGAGAAGATATCTTGATGACTTTGACTCGGTTGCATTTTTAAACGGAGAAACTTATTAAAAGGAGTTTTTATGAAACAGCTCAGAGGCTATTTTGATTGTAAAACGGGAACATTTTCAGACGGTTCCTGTGATGTCCTTAAATTTTTCGATGAAAATTTTGAACTTTTAATATTCGGCAGAGTGGAAACAGAAGACGGAATAAATAATATTCCGGAAATTATTTCAGCATTTACTCGATATAAAGAAAGTTTTACGGAAAAAGTAAACGGCATATACATTTGTGTGTTTTATGATAAAATGAATAAAACTCTGTCTGTTTTTCATGACAGAACAACTTCTTCCGCTACATTTTATTATACCGAAAAAAACGGAAAAGTTTATTTTTCAACATCATTAAAAAGTCTTTTAATGGATTCCAGTATCGAAAGAAAACTTAACAAAAGCGTTATCGAAGAGTTTATTACAAACGGCTTTATTTACGGCAAAGAGACTCTTTGTGAAAATGTATATAAACTTGAGGCATTTAAGAGTCTATTTGTTTCAAAAAACGGTATAGAAATCAAAAAGTCCGACTACTCGGTTAAGGAAATGTCAAAAGGCGAGGCGTTAGACGGATTTAATTCCGTATTGGAAAATGCCGTAAAAAAATGTATTATTGATAAAAATGATGTTTCGTTACCTCTTTCCGGCGGATATGATTCAAATTATATTGCACATATTGTAAGTGACAGTGGCTGTAAAAATGTAACGGCGTTTTCAATAGGCGGAAAATTCGGAAAAAGCGAATTACCTATTGTAGAAAGCAACATAAAGTATTATAATGGTTTCAGACTTAAAACCGCACTTACAAAGGATGACACTTTGCAGAATTTTCCGGATATTGTATGGCGCCTTGAGGGCTCCGTATACGAAGTCGGTTTGTTTTTGCAGTATGAACTTGCTTCACTTGTAAAAAACAGCGGTAAAAAGAGTTTAATCTGCGGTGAATGCGCAGACCAGGTTTTCAATAAATATTATTTTTGTGAGGACAGGCTGTTTCCCGTGAAGAAAAGTGAGCCGACATATTATGAATTTTCGGAATATCCTTATATTTTCGGTTCTTTTGTAATATTGAAGAAAAACGGTATTCTTGCAAATTCTTTCGGTATTGAAACATTTTATCCGTTTTTAGATAACGGAGTGATAAGTGTCGCTGAACCTTTGGGTGAAATAAACGGCAAGGACAAGCGTGTTCATGTTGCAAACTGCAACGAGCGGTTTAAAAAAGAAATTCTCGGTAATATGAAAAAAGTCGGCGGTGCTACCGACTGTCACTCTTTATTTAACGGGAAAGACGAAATCAATTCTTTTATAAATAAAATAGAAAACAGTGACTTTTTCAGAAAAAATGAAGAAATTATAAAAAAACACAGTTTGACGGAGAAAGAAAAACAAACCGGTTTATTGAAAATTAAAACAGATATAAGAAATATTGTTTTTGATATTCTCGGTATAGGAAAAGACAGCAGAAAACAGGGGCTGTATTTTGCAGAAGAAATGAAACTTCGTGAATATATGTGTATAGCTTACATTATTCTTTTTGAAAAACTTATATTAAGCGGGGATTTTGATTTAAACAGTGATGGTTTAAATAAACCGTTAAGAGAAATTTTATAACAGAGGTGTTTTTGTGGCAAAAGGTTCGGAAAGGCACGGTGTTTTATTTGAATAAAAAAAAGAAGATTGTAGTGCTTCATCCGTGGCTTATTATGGGCGGAGAAGAAAAAGTCCTGATAAATATGTTAAATGTGCTGGACTATGACAAGGTTGAAGTTACACTTTGGCTTTTGGAATCGGGCGGAGTTTTAGAAAAAAATCTCACCAAAAACGTAACCGTAAAATATTTAGTGTATCAGGATTTTTTTTCGGAAAACTCGTTAAACAAGTTGTTGAAAGTCAAAATAAAAAACAGAGAATTTTTATCGGCGTTACGTTGCCTGTTTTATTTTATATTAAGTTCTTTTATTTCAAATCCGTCTGAAAAAGAGTTTTATAAACTCTGCGGATACGGATGTATAGACAAGCAGTACTATGATTTATTTATAGAATATCATTGTTACAGACAGGATTTACTATATTGGGGATTGACTCAATTTAAAGCCAAAAAGCGTGCAATTTGGCTTCACGGAGCGGATTATCTTAATCCGAACCCTGATCTGAGACCTTATGCGTACAATAGGTATGACAAAATTTTTGCAGTTTCGGAAGCGGTAAAAGAGAGTTTTGTGACACGTTATCCCGAACTCAAGAAAAAAACCGACATTTTCTACAATATTCAGGATATAGACGATATTTTAGCAAAAGCAGAAGTTAAATGTGATGTTGAGATGATTCATCCTGCTGTTGTTACAGTCGGAAGGATATCCCCGGAAAAAGGCATGGACAGAATCCCCGGTTGTATGGAAAAGTTGCTTGCTGACGGTTATGATGTTCATTGGTATATTATCGGAGACGGGTGCGACAGAGAAGAAATTGAAGCTTTGTGTAAAACAAAGGGATTATTGAAAAATATTCATTTTCTCGGAGAAAAGCAAAATCCGTATCCGTATATGAAAAATGCGGATATCTATGTTCAACCGTCAAGAACCGAAGGATATTGTACAACGACATTTGAAGCGAAAATATTAAAAAAGCCAATAATTGTTACCGATGTTTCCGGAATGAGAGAGCAGTTTACTGATGGCGAAACCGCAATAATAATGAAAGAACAAACTTCAGATGAACTGTATAAAAAAATAAAGGAATTGTTGGATTATCCCGAATTAAGACAGAAACTTGTTGATGCTCTGTCGAAACCCGAAAATTCGGTTTCTAATGATTTGAGTCAATTATATTCGTTGCTTGATTTAGAATAATTCATTATTACATTTGAGGTTTTTACTATACTTACTATACGGTTTTTAATTAAAGTTTTTTTAGGGGAAATTTTCTATGGGAAAGAAAAAAATTGTTGTACTTCATCCATCGCTCGTTATGGGTGGGGCTGAAAAAGTTCTGATAAATATGCTGAACGCTTTGGATTACAACCGTGTTGAAGTTACGCTTTGGTTACTTGAATCCGGCGGGGTTTTAGAAAACGAAATTACGGATAATGTTAAAATAAAATATTTTGATTATAACAAAACCGCTTTGAAAGTTTCTTGGCACAGTATGATAAAAAACAAACTGAAACAATTTAAAATTATATCGGCTTTTAGAATTTTGTTATACTTGTTGTTTTATACTCTTGCAAAAAGACCCGAGGCGAAAATGTTTTTTGATCTGAAAAAATACGGACTATTAGATAAAAAACATTATGATTTGCTTGTAGATTATTCCGGTTACAATTGGGATTTTCTTTACTGGGGTTTGACTTGGTTTAATGCTAAAAAACGTGCAATATGGATTCATGGTGAGGATGGTTATAATTCTTTAAAGACTTATGCATATAAAAAATATGATCGCATTTTTCC